>JACQUS010000145.1 GCA_016210125.1 Chloroflexota bacterium
CCCCGCCCTGATGCTCCTCGGTGAGCATCGTCCCCTCCCGACGCGCGGCCGCGGCCGCCCCGCCACAGCGACGGCCGACGTCGACGAGCGTCCGAGCGCAAGCCGGACTGACGGTAAAACTCTGGTAGCACACTGGGAGCCTGTCAAGACAACCCCCTGGAGCAGTGACGTGGCTACCGTCGGTCGGGATGAGGGCTGGCGCCCCCGCTCATGGAGCTGGCCGATTCGCGATGGGCAGGTACGCCGGTGTGCCGACCGGCCGTAGGTCGGGCTGCACACCGCGCAGCCACTGCGCCAGCGCCCATCCGGCGTTATCCGAATAGCCGATGCGCGGGCCGTCGTAGACCTCGTCGCTGTAAAAGCCGCCCTCCCGGGCCTGGCGCTCGACCAGCGTCCGCCCGGCGCGCTCGACGAGCCCGCGGCGATCCGTCGCGTCGAGGCGCTGGCTCAGGTCGGCCAGCCAGACCACCTGCGCCGCCGACTCGGTGTAGTCCGGCACGGACTCGGCGTAGTAGTACGTGCCGCCCTGCTGCACGCCGTCGAGTGCCACCGCGATGACGCCCGGCAGCAGCGCCGACAGCTCGCGGTGCGCTGCTGGATAGACGGCGCGGACGTGGGCCGCGTTGTGCAGGAAGAAGAGCGCGCTGACGCTCTGGTAGTAGGCCGCGTGGCCATCGTAGAAGCCCAGGCTGCGCTCGCGCTGGTCATAGTGCCAGCGGAAGGTCGACCGATCGAGGGTCGCCACCCCGCGCCAGTAGAGCCGCTGGCCGAGCGCGCTAAGCGCCGGGTCGACGCGGCCGGTGCGGTGAAGGTACTGGGCGACGGCGTAGAAGTTGAGCATGTAGTAGTCTTGCGGGTGGTCGTCGGCCTCCAGCGCGCGGCTGAAGAACGTGCGGCGGAGCTGATCGATCGCCAGGGTGGCGTGGGCGGCGTAGCGCTGTTGGTCGCTGAGCGCCGCGGCGTCGAGGAACAGCTCGACGAAGAGCGCGTTGAGGATGGCCGCTGGAGCGCTGTCGTACTGCTCGAAGCCGCGATAGCTGAACCAGAGCGCCTCTGGCCCGGCCTGGATGGCCGCGTCGGCGGCGCGCAAGGTCTCGGCGCGGTAGCGCTCCTCGCCGGTGAGTCGGTAGAGCGCGTGGTACATCTCGCCGAGGTAGTAGAGCGACATGGGCCAGACGTAGTCGCGCGTCCAGCCGTACGCCGGGTCGCTCTGGGTCTGCACCCAGCGCTCGTAGCGGAAGAGGGCGCGCCGCAGGCCATCGCGGCTGGCCTCTGGCTCGGCGCCGCCTGGGCTGGCCGGCCAGAGCGTGAACGCGAGGGCGACGGCGAGGCCGGTCGCCATGAGCCGCCCGAGCCACCCCTGCATCGTCTGCCCGCCCCGCCCTATGCCCGGTCGGCGCGCCAGGCCACCCGTCGCCGCGGGCTCGCCGCGCAGCCCCTACGCGCTGTTCTCGGCCACCGCGACGGCGAGCGCCTCCTTGCGGTTCGGCCGCGCGCGCTGCTTTGCCGCCAGCTTCTCCAGGAGATTGAGCTGGAAGCCGAAGTCGTCCATGCCCTGGACCTCGATCACGCCGTCGCGCACGGCCTCGTAGAAGAGCTCGCGCCCGCGCTTGGTGCGCAGGACGGTGATCGTCCAGCCCTCGCCGCCCAGGCCGCCGACGGAGAGGTCGGCGTACTCGGCGGCGAAGTCCTGGCAGTAGTGGCAGCCCTCGCGAGCGAACGGCCGGGCCTGCTTGAGCGGGACGCTGATCACCTCGCCCGACCGCATGTAGACGAGCACGCGGCCCTTGACGTTGATCTTGACGATGTCCTCCAGCCGCAGGCCCATCTCGTTCTGGAGCTTGCCGATCATGAAGCCGTCGTACGTAAACGTCTCACTGCACATCAGGCCGATCTGCAGCGCGACGTTCTTGGTCATCTCGCGCCCACGCTTGGACTTGGCGATCTCCAGCTTGCGCACCGCCGAGACTTCGCACGGCACCCCGACGAAGACCATCCTCTGCAGCCCGCTGGCCGCGGCCTCGCGCAGCGCCAGCGAGTTCGGCGCGTAGGTGTAGCCGGAGCCGGCGCAGCGGAGCAGCTCGTCGACCGTACGCACGATCTTGGGGTACATCATCCAGCGCTCGTCGCGCTCGGCGGTGAGGGCGCCGTCGAAGTGGCCCTTCTCCATACCCCAGGCGATGAGCGCGGTGACGACTGCGCCGTCCTGGCCGGCTTTCAGCACGCGCTCGTGCGTGGCGCGCGCGGCGACGATCTCCACGTAGTCGCCGAAGACCTCGTTCGTGACGAGGTCGTCCTCGACGCCGGTGCAGACGAGCTTGTCGAGGTCCTCGTACTGGTACTCGAGCCGGGGGCAGGCCTTCATGCACAGGAGGCAGTCGATGCACGTGTCGAGCACGTAAGGGAGGTCGATCTCGCGCCCGTCGCCGGCGAAGACGTCGTAGCCCAGCGCGTCGACCGGGCAGACGACGACGCAGCCACCGCAGCCGCTGCACACGGCGGTGTCGACGATGACGTCGAACAGGCGCTTGACGTTCTTCTTGCCCTCCAGCGTCAGGAGGCGGTCCGGCATGGCTGGTCCTCGTAGACGCGCACGATCCCGTAGAGCGTGCTGCGTTGGGCCGGGGTGCGCCCGATGTCGCGGATGAGGCGGCAGAACTCCTCGGGGGACATGTACTCGCCATACGGCGCGCCGGCCGAGCGCGAGATCTGCTCGTTCATAAGGGTGCCGCCGAAGTCGTTGGCCCCGGCC
>JACQUS010000146.1 GCA_016210125.1 Chloroflexota bacterium
ACTTCGCCCTGGTGGCCTTCGGCGGCGCCGGGCCGGTGCACGCCGCGGCGCTGGCCGCCGAACTCGACATCACCTGGGTGGTCGTCCCGCTCTCGCCCGGCTGCCACTCGGCCTACGGCCTGGTCGTCGCCGATATGCTGCACGACTACACGCGGTCCTACGTCGTCGAGTGGGCGTCCCTGGACCTCGCTCGCCTCGCCGAGCTGCTGGCCGGCCTCCAGGCGCGCGGCGAGCAGGCCCTGGCGACCGACGGCATCCCGCCGGAGCGCCGGCGCTACCTCCGCGAGCTCGACCTGCGCTACCTCGGCCAGCACTTCAACACCCGCGTCGTGATGCCCGACGGGCCGGTCGACGCCGCGCTCTTGGCCGATATCGAGCGCCGCTTCCACGACGAGCACGAGCGCGTGCACGGCTTCAAGGCCGAGGGCGAGGCGCTGGAGCTGGTCAACGTGCGGCTAACAGCCATCGGCGCCGTGCCCAAGCCGGCTGGCCGTTCGGTGCCTGCCGGGGAGCGCACGCCGCCCCCGCCGGCGACCGTGCGTACGACGCGCTTCGAGGGCGCGCGCACGCACAGCCCGATCTACGAGCGCGCGGCGCTGCGGGCCGGCCAGCACGTTGCCGGCCCGGCCATCGTCGAGCAGCTCGACGCCACCACGGTCATCCCGCCCGGCTGGCTGGCCACCGTCGATCGCTTCGGCAACCTGGTCCTGGGGCGCAGCGAGTGGACCGGCTGACGCGGCGACGGGGAGACGCGGAGACGCGGCGCGGGCGAGACTCGGGGAGAGGAGGGGGAGGACAGTGCGCGACGACCTGACGCTGGTGACCCGCAACGTCAAGGACTTTGAGCGCATCCCCGGCCTGAGGCTTCACGAGCCAAGCTAGCTGGCCGCTAAAGGCAGCTCTCTACCACTTCCGCTAGCGTTCTTCCTCGTCGAGGCGGCCCCGCCCTGCCCTGCTGCCCTGCTTGCCCTCTTGACCGCCCGGCCGCTTTCTGCGAGAATAGCGCTAACTATGCAAAGTACTCAAGTCTCTGTGCGAGGTTCAGCACCCATGGAGAAGATCATCGCCGCCTTCGACGCGCGCCGGAACTTTGGCAGGATCCTGCAAGCCGTCCTTTCGCGCGGCGAGCGCTTCGTGGTCGAGCGTCACGGCGAGCCCGTGGCTGCCGTCGTGCCGATCGAGGTCTACGAGCAATGGAAAAAGGCACGCGGTGCTTTCTTTGCCAGGATCAGAGCGACTGCGCAGCGGGCTGACCTACCACCCGATGAGGCTGAGGCCCTCGCCGAAGAAGCCGTGCGCGCGGTCCGCACCGCGCCCAACCTATGAGGGTCGTGCTCGATACCAACGTGGTGGTCTCCGCGTTCCTCTCGCCCGCTGGGGCTCCGGCACAGGTCGTTTCCGCATGGGAACGCCAGGCAGTCGAGCTGGTGGTTTCTGAGGTGCTGCTTCAGGAGTATCAGCGCGTGCTCCTGTACGAGCGTGTCGCCATCCGCCACCAGATGGCTCCCGAAGATGTGGCGGAGATCATCGAAGGCTTTCGCCAGTTCGCCCTGGTCGTTGAGCCACAGGAGACCCTTGCGGTCATCACCGAGGACCCGACCGACAATCGGGTGTTGGAGTGCGCCGTCGCTGGAGCGGCCGACTACATCGTCAGCGGCGATGTTCGGCATCTCCTACCCCTTCAGGAATACCGAGGCATCCAGGTGCTTTCCCCAACGGCGTTCCTGGCACTGCTGCGCCAGGAGCGACATGGAGGGCTCTAAAAAGGGTCGCGCGTTATTCTCCATTTCGCGCGCCGGCTCGGACCGGCCCTCTTGACAGCGGGCCTACACTAGAGCCGAGCGAGCGTGGGAGGCGTGAGGTGGCAGAGCGTCTCAGGCGGAAGGCGGGAGCTCTTGGCCTGTTGCTCCTGGGCGCGGCGATGGTGTTCCTGGGTGGTGCGGTGGTCACGATGGTCAGCGCCCATGGTGGCGACCTGGCACTGATCCACGCCTGCGTCAACAACTCCAGCGGCGAGATCAAGATCGTCCCGGCAAACCAGACTTGCAATCGAAACGAGACT
>JACQUS010000161.1 GCA_016210125.1 Chloroflexota bacterium
CCAGAGGGGGCTTCGCCCCCTCTGGACTCCCCGCCCGCTCTCCTCCCCCTCTCCAGCTCCGCTGGAGAGGGGGCCAGGGGGTGAGGCCCGCCGCGCGGCCACTTTTCATTCGCCGCTCGCGCCGCGCAGCGAGACGACCAAAGCTCGAAAACGCCCGGCCGGGAGCCGGGAGGGCGAAGCTCGTGCTGAGCCGCCCCTCGCGCGCACCGGCATCGAGTGTAGGCAAGGACGGTCCGCCCTCAGCGGGCCTCCACCTGAGCATACCTACGCTTGTGAGCTGTGGATCCCCCGATTCCTTCCCTACCCGGGCGCCCGGGCTTCTCATGCACCGCCAGCGCCCCGCGGCGAGACCGCCAACTCCCCGTGCACCGCCAGGCGCGCCGCCCGGTGCTCAGCGCGGCGCCGGCACAGCCGTTGCAGTCGTCAGCGCCGGTGCGACGTGCTTCGCCAGATCGATCACCACGCGCGCAATCTCGTCGGCCGTCCAGGTCGGCTCCGGGCGGGGCATGACAACCAGCGGCAGGTCCGCAAGACCCATGGTCTTGGCCTGCGTGGCCGCGGCGAAGGCGAACGTGTGGTGCGCGACGACGACCGTGGGGATGCCTTGGCGCTCCAGGGCCACCGCGTCGTGCATACAGCCCGACGTGCACGACCCTCAAGCCGCCACGCCGACGACGACCGCGTCGCACGACCGCGCCACATCATCGAGCATCTCGGGCGGCGCCGGGCGCGAGAGCATCGGCTTCAGCCAGTAGCGCACCTGCGCGCCGCGCGCGGCCAGCGTTGCCCCGACCTCGCGCAGGTAGTGGTCCGCGTCTGGGAAGCCATCGTCCAGCAGGCCGATCGTCCGCCCGGCCACGTCGTCCAGCCGCGAGGCGAGTCGGCCCTCGCCATGACGCGTCAGGCCAACCGGGCTCAGGATCACCAGTAGCTCAGCCATCGTGCGTGTCCTCCACCGTGCTCACCGAATGGTGGGTCGCTGGTTCGGTGCTCCCCTGCTCGTCGAGCCGCGCGCGCATGACGCGCAGCGCGGCGATGATGTGGCGCTTGCGGGCGATCAGCAGATCGAGCAGCTCCACTTGCTCGCCGTCGGCTCGCTCACGCGCGACGAGCAGCTCGCACAGGGCGCCCTGCTCGTCGGCCAGCGCCTCGTCGAGCGATGCTCGCGCGTGCGGGTGGCGCACCGCGTTTGCCAGGGGTAAGCCGCCACTTGCCTCGTCCATGACCGACCACGCGCTCGTTTACGGTGTCTCCACCGGCCGGGGCTCGACCCGGCCCACCCACTGCTCCGACCAGCAGTGTAGCAGGAGCGCGTGCCGGCGCGCGACTACCCTGCTCGCCCGCCCGGTCTCAGCGACCCGCCTCCTGCGGCAGCAGCTTCTCGGGCACCTGCACGCCCTTCTCGCGCAGGTAGCGCACGGTCGCCCGGTGCAGCGGCACCGTCGCCTGCGTCGACGAGAGCTTCCGCACGTCGCTGCCCTTGACCGCCGAGAACGACTCGACCAGCGACTCGATGTTCTCATCCATGACCTTGACCATCTTGTAGACGATCTCGTCCGGAATCATCCCGTGGAACGTGCCCTCGCCGACCGACACGTTGCTGCCTGTCCACGCCGGCGCATTCGGGTGCGTCCAGCCGGCCGGGATGTCGGCGAAGGACATATACGGGTAGGCGTCGAGCACCTTCTTCACGTGCTCCGGCGTGAAGCTCAGGAGCGTGATGGGCGCGAAGGCCATCAGGTCGAGCGTCGAGCTGTCGGCCTTGCCGGCCGCCTGTGCCTTGTTGTAGCCGACGATGCGCCGGTCCTTGATCGCTTGTGTGGCATCCTCTGTGCCGCCCTCGTACCATCTAGGCTTGATGCCCACCACCTCCGCGACCTGCTTGAACTCGCGGTCGACCCCGCTGCCGACCTGGCCCGGATTGAACGGCTTGCCCTCCAGGTCCTCCAGCTTCTTCACGCCGCTGTCCTGGCGAACGATCACCGCGCGCGGGCTCCAGGTGTAGATCCACATGATGCGCAGCTCTTTGCGCGCCTTGTCTTTCCACGTGCCCAAGCCGCTGTATGCCTGGTGGGCCTGAACGCCGTTCGTCAGACCGAGCTGGAACTCGCCGCGCGCGAAGCGCTCGATGTTCTCCGCCCCGCCGGCCGACTCCGTGACGGTGATGTCGACCTCGGGCACCTTGGCGTTCAGGAGCTTGGCCTCGGCCACGTGGTACGCGTAGTAGGACGACGTGGCGTTCGTGCTGCCCATCCGCAGCCGGAGCTTCTGGCCGGCCGCCGGCGCCGCGGCCGCCGGCTTCGCCGGTGCCGGCTGCGCGGGCGCGGCCTTCGGCTGGGCCGGCGCGGGCGCGGGCTGCGCGGGCGCAGCGGCCGTCGGCGGCGCCGCGGGAGGCGCGGACGCGCCACCGCACGAGACGACCAAGGCTTGCGCGAGGACGACAGCCACCACGGCCACGAGGAAGCGTGCGTACATCTCTTGCTCTCCCAGCGGCCGGGTGCGCGGTCCGCCGGCCCCCGATGCGAGCACGCGGCGGTATGGTCCGGCCTCGCCCGTTAATAGGCGGCGCCGACGCCGGGTGTCAAGAGCCTTGGTCACACTACCTCGGCGGGCGCCGCCTCCGGCTCGTCGGCGACCACTCGCCCCTGCGCGCGGGGGGAAGACTGCCGAGCGCATCAAGCGCGCGGAGTTGGGTCCACTCGCCCCTGCGCGCGGGGGGAAGACGCCGCGACGCGCACGCACCGCGCCACACAGCGCCACTCGCCCCTGCGCGCGGGGGGAAGACGCAGCAGTGCCAGCAGTCCCGCCGCGATGACACCCACTCGCCCCTGCGCGCGGGGGGAAGACGCGCGCTGGAGCACCCACGCTCCGGACTCGGCGGCGCGCGGGGCGCAGGTCGGGCGAGGCCAGACACCCCGTACCGCACGAGCCTCAGCCGGGCGCCGGCCGCGACGGAGGCTCAACGCCGGCGTCCAGCCAGGCGCGCGCGGCGCCGAGCTGAGCCTTCACTGGCGCGATGGAGGCCGCGATGGGCGCCGCGTCGGCCTCACCGACGTAGCTCAGGCCGATCAGCCGCGCCCAGTCGAGCACCCAGCCCGCGTCCACCAGCGGCCCCTCGGCCGGCGCCACCTGAGGGGCGAGCTGCGCAGGAGGACCGGGATCCGCGCCGCCGCTGAACGGCGGCCGCCGGCGATGCCAGTCAGTCGCCTCCTGGTAGGTGTGGGCGAGGCGCAGCACGGTCGACTCCTGCCAGGCGCGGCCGACGAGCTGGGCGCTCAGCGGCAGCCCGGCGCGGCTGAAGCCGCAGGGCACGGCCAGCGCCGGCAGGCCAGCCAGGCTCACCGGCCGCGTCAGCAGGCCGGACGGCGCCGGCAGCGGCGCGCCGATGCGCTGGGCCGGGTGCGGCGAGCCCGGGGTGACGATGACGTCGACGGCTTCCAGTGCGGCCATGAACTCGGCGGTGACGACCTCACGAACGCGCTGGGCCGTCACGCGCTCCTCGGCCGTCAGACAGGCCGCGCCGGTGATCTTATGCAGGAAAGCCGGCGTATACTCGCGCGGCCGGGCAAGGAAGCCGGCGCGGTGGAAGGCGAACGCCTCGCTGTAGGCAATGGCCCACGACGCCGCCAGGCCGTAAGCAGCGTGCGGCACCTCGACCTCGCGGACCTCCGCGCCAAGGCGCTCCATGACCTCGACCGCGGCGTGCAGCGCGGCGACGACTTCGGAGTCGGACTGCGCGAAGAAGAAGCCGCGCGGGAGGCCAAGTCGCAGACCCCGGATGCCGCCGTCGAGCGCCGCGAGATAGTCGGGCACGCGCACGGCCGCGGCGCTGGGGTCGCGGGCGTCCGGCCCGGCGATGCCTTGGAGGAGCAGCGCCGCGTCGGCCGCCGTTCGGGCCATCGGCCCGGCGTGGTCGAGGCTCCAGCTCAGCGGCACGACCCCAGCGCGGCTCACCCGCCCATACGTGGGCTTGAGACCGACCAGGCCGCAGAGCGCCGCCGGCGAGCGGATCGAGCCGCCGGTATCGCTACCCAGCGCCAGCGGCACCAGGCGCGCCGCCAGCGACGCGGCCGAGCCGGAGCTGGAGCCGCCGGTGGCCATCTCGGTGTGCCAGGGATTCCGCGTGTCGCCGAAGAGGTCCATGCCCCCGGAGGCGAACTCGAAGGTGTTCAGCTTGCCGAGGCAGATAGCCCCGGCCCGCCGCAGCCGCGCCGCGACCGTCGAGTCCTGGGACGCGACGTAGCCGGCCATGATCCTCGATCCCGCGGTCGTCGGCAGACCCCCCACGTCGTAGATGTCTTTATAGGCCACGGGCATGCCGTGCAGCGGCCCGCGATAGCCGCCGCTACAGATCTCGATCTCCGCGCCGCGCGCCTGCGCCAGCGCTGCCTCGCCGTCGAGGTGGACGAAGGCGCGGAACGTGTCATTCAGCGCGGCGATGCGCGCCAGATGTGCCTGAACCACCTCGACCGGCGACACCTCGCGTCGGCGGATGAGCGCAGCCAGCTCGGCCGCACTGCAGAAGCACAGTTCCTCGTCGGCCACGTCGCCCTCCTTCGAACATTGCCGCGCCCGTCGCGTTGCCCTGTGCCCTTCTCATCCCCCATAGTCGCTTAGAGGGACGGCGGCGACTCATCGGCAGCTTAGCGCGGCGACCCTTAGTCATCAAGCTGCACGACTCCGAGCAGCCAGGGTCTTGACAAAGCTCTACCGCGCTCGACTATGGTGGAGCATCACAGCATCAGATGGCGGCCATCCCGCTGCGGCACGCCTTAGGGCAGGGCAGGCCCTGCCCCCACACTCTTCGCACCAGGCACGCAACAGCGGCAGGGACGGGTGGACTGATGATCGCGAACGCCGCCGCCGACCAGGCCGTTCGCGTCGAGCTGCTCGGGCCGGCGCGCATCCTCGCCGGCCGCAAGGAGCTATCCCTGCCCGTCGACCGTGAGCTGACGGTCGGCGAGGTGCTCAGCCTCCTCGCTCACCACTGCCCGGCGCTCGCCGGCCCGGTGGTGGATGCCCAGCGCCAAACTCTGACCGCAGGCTACATCCTCAACCGCAACGGCCGCGACTTTCTGTCGAGCCCTGACGCGCTCATCCGGCCGGGCGATCGCCTGCTGCTCCTCGCCAGCTCGGCCGGCGGGTAGGCCACGATGGACGGTTACCAGGGCAAGGTGCTGCAGGTCGAGCTCTCGACGGGGCGGTGGTGGGAGGAGGAGCTGCCGGAGGCCGTCTACCGCGCCTTCATCGGCGGCATCGGCCTCGGCACCTACCTGCTCTACCGGCACTGCCCACGCGGCGCCGACCCGCTGGCCCCAGGCAGTCCACTGGTGCTTGCCAGCGCGCCGTTCGTCGGCACGGCCATCACCACCTCGGCCAAGTACGCCGTGTTGGCCAAGTCACCGCTCACCGGCTTCATCGGCGACTCGCTCTCGTCCAGCCACCTGGCTCTGGAGCTGAAGCGCACCGGCTACGATGCCGTGGTTCTGACTGGGGCCTGCCCCGACTGGAGCGTCCTGGTCATCCGCGAGGGGCAGGTCGAGCTGCGCGATGGCCGGCATCTGCTCGGGCTCGACACGTGGGCCACCGAGCAGGCCGTGCGGCGCGAGGTGCCGGGCGGCCGGACGGCGGCGATCGGCCCGGCCGGCGAGCACGGCGTGCGCTTCGCCACCATCAGCAACGACGGCCGCCACGCCGGCCGGACCGGCATCGGCACCGTGATGGGCGCCAAGCGCCTCAAGGCCATCGCTGTACAGGGCAAGCGCGCCGTCCAGGTCGCCGACCGCGCCGGCCTGCTGCGTGCCAACCGCGCGCTGATCGCGCGCAGCAACGGCCCGGCCACCGCCAAGTACCGCGAGCTCGGCACGCCGGCCAACCTGCTGGCCTTCGACCGCGTCGGCGTCTTGCCGAGCCACAATTTCCAGCGCGCGACGTTCGACGGCGCCGAGCAGATCAGCGGCGAGGAGCTTCACCGGCTGCACCTGGCGCGCACCGTGGGCTGCGCGAGCTGCACCGTCGGCTGCGAGCACCTCTACCGCACGCTCGACGCCGCGGAGGAGACCGCGACGCGCCTCGAGTACGAGACGCTCTTCGCCCTCGGGCCGCTGCTGGGTCTGGCCGACCCCAACGCCGTGATCCGCGCCGCGCGCCTCTGCGACCTCCTCGGGCTGGATAGCATCTCGGCCGGCGGGACTATTGCCTGGGCGATGGAGTGCTGTGAGCGCGGCCTGCTCACGCCGGCTGACAGCGGCGGCATCGACCTGCGCTTCGGCAGCGCCGAAGCCGTGTTGGCCGTCCTGCCGCTCATCGCCCGCCGCGAGGGCATCGGGGCGCTGCTGGCCGAGGGCAGCCGACGCGCCGCAGCCGTCGTCGCCGGCGGCTCCCACGCCTGGGCCCTGCACGTGAAGGGCTTGGAGCTGCCGGGCTACGAGCCGCGTGGGCTGAAGACGCTGGCCCTCGGCTTCGCCGTCTCGCCGCGCGGAGCCTGCCACAACCGCAGCGCCGCCTACGAGGCCGACTTCTCGGGGCAGGTCGACCGCTTCAAAGCCGAGGCCGGCCGTGGGCCGCTCGCCGCGCGCTCGGAGGACCTAGCAGCGGTGCTCGACTCGCTGGTCCTCTGCAAGTTCATCCGCAAGTGCTTCGACGACCTCTACGCCGAGGCCGCCGAGATGTACCGTCTGGTCACCGGCTGGCCGATGCGCGCGGACGAGCTGCGGCTGGCCGGCGAGCGTATCACCACGCTCAAGAAGCTCTTCAACGTCCGCGCGGGCTGGACGCGCGCCGACGACACGCTGCCATCCCGCTGCCTCAGCGAGCCGCTGGCCGACGGCCCCGGCGCCGGCGAGCGGCTGACGCAGGCGGAGCTGGACCTCATGATCGCCGGGTACTACGCCGCCCGCGGCTGGACGCCCGACGGCCTGGTGCCGGCCGAGAACCTGCGCGCGTTGGGGCTGGACGAGCTGGCCGCCGTGCCGGCGGTGTTCTGACCTCAGTACCTTGCGAACGCCGACGGCCACGACACGATTATCGGCGTCGGGGCTGGCCGCCGTGCCGGCGGAGCTCTGACCTCAGTACAGCAGGCGCGGGTCGAGGATGTCGCGCAGGCGGTCGCCGACGATGTTGATGGCCAGCACGGTCAGCATGATGGCCAAGCCGGGGAACGTCGCCAGCCACCAGGCGGTCTCCAGGTGCTCGCGCCCGTCGCTGAGCATGCTGCCCCACGACGGGTTCGGCGGCTGGATACCGAGGCCGATGAAGCTCAGCGCGGCCTCGACGATGATGAGCTGCGCAACATTAAAGGTCCAGATGACCAGCAGGGGCGAGGCCACGTTCGGCAGGATGTGCAGCAGCAGGATGCGCGGCGCCGGCACGCCGATGGCGTGCGCGGCCAGGATGTACTCGCGGCGCTTGATGCTCAGCACCTCGGCGTTGGCCACGCGTGCGTACGTCGCCCAACCGAGGATAGCCAGCGTGACCAGCAGCGTCAGCAAATTCGGCCCCAGCACTGCGATGATGGCGATGGCGACGACCAGATAGGGCATGGCAATCTGCATGTCCGCGAGGCGCATCAGCAGCAGCCCGAGCCAGCCCTCGGCGTAGCCGGCGTACACGCCGACGAGCGTGCCCGAAACGATGGAGATGAGCGAGGCCCCCAGCGCGAGCGGCAGCGAGATGCGCGCCCCGACGACCAGCCGCGAGAGGAGGTCGCGGCCCAACTGGTCAGTGCCCATCAGATAGACGAAGCCGTCCCTCTCCCAAAGCGGCGCTTTGAGCCGCGAGATCAGGCTCTGCTGCAACGGATCGGCCGGCGCGACCCACGGCGCCAGAACCGCCACGGCGATGACCAGCGCGAGAATGCACAGCCCGACGAGGCTCGGGGCGTCGGTGACGAAGCCGTGAACGACCCGCCGGCGCCAGGAGAAGGCGCGCACCCGCACCTCGGCCGGCCGGGCCACGGCCCCAGCGTCCCCCGCCTGCGCGACGCGCACGTTCACGAGCCTGCTCGCTCCGCCGGGGCCATCTCCGCCCGCCTACGTCCGCAGCACCAGGACGCCCCGCCGCGGCCGCGCTCCGAACGCCTCCTCATCGGTGCTCCTTGTTATACCCGCCGTTATACGCGCCGTTATACGCGCCGTTATACGCGCCGTTATACGCGCCGTCATACCCGCCGTCATACCCGCCGCTTGATCAGCGAGCGTGTTTGCCGCACCCCACCCCGAAGGGTTGTGGCGAGAGGCTTCGCCCCTCGGCGCTCCCTCTGCCGAGCCCTGCGCAGATCATGCCCTGCTATGAAAATGGCCCTGGCGGGCTGCTGCACCCCACCCCGTGAGAGTGATTCAAAGGGGGCTTCGGCTCCTTTGGATTCCCCTTTTCATCCCCGATGATCGCGGCGCACCGCGGGGCAAACTCATGTGTCGAAGCTGATCCGCGGGTCCAGGAGGCGATAGGTCATGTCGACGAGCAGGTTGATGAGCACGACGCCGACGCCGATGACGAACGCCGCTGCCTGCACGACCGGGTAGTCGCGGCCCAGGACACTCGACACCATCAGGTGGCCCATGCCCGGCCAGGCGAACACCGTCTCGGTAATGACCGAGCCGCCGATGAGGAAGCTGACGTCCACGCCGAGGACGGCGACAATGGGCAGCATCATATTGCGCAAGCCGTGGCGGCCGATGATCACGAGCTCGCCCAGGCCCTTGGCCCGCGCCGTGCGGATGTAGTCCTGCCCCAGCACCTCGATCATGCCCGAGCGGATCAGCCGCGCCTGTCGCGCGATGAGGAACGACGAGAGCGTCACCGCCGGGAGGATGAGATGCTCCGGGCCGCCGCGCCCGAAGGACGGCAGCAGCCGCAGGTGCACCGAGAACAGCAAGATGAGCATGATCGCCAGCCAGAAGATGGGCACCGACTGTCCCACCAGCGCGCCGACCATGACCAGGAAGCCGCTCAGCCGGCCACGGCGCACGGCCCCGACGATGCCCGCCGGGAAGGCGACCACGGCAGTCAGCAGCAGCGCCGCCAGGCCTAGCTCGACCGTCGCCGGCACGCGCTCCCAAACCACGGACAGGGCGTCACGCTGGTAGCGGAACGAGCGGCCGAAGTCCAGCGCGACCGCGCTCTGCACGAAGCGCACGTACTGCTCATGCACGGGCAAGTCGACGCCGTACTGCCGGCGTGTCTCGGCGATGCGCTCGGGCGTCGTGTCGAAGCCCACCAGCAAGGCAATCGGATCGCCGGAGAGGCGGATCAGGAAGAACAGCAGGGTGACGAGCGCCCAAACGGCGAGCACGAGGTAGGCCAGCCGTAGCAGAATGTAGCGCGTCACCAGTCGGCGACCCCTTCTGGCACGTGGCCCGGCCCGGTGGCGCTATGAGGCCGGCATCGACGCCGGCAGCAGGGCCGCCTCGAGCTCCGCCGTCGTGACCAGCGTGCCGTAGCCATAGGCGATCGTCTTGAGGGCCCCCTGGTGGCGCTCCACGTCGAAGGCGGCCACCGCATCCGTCGGCACGACGATGCGGTAGTCGCGGGCGTAGGCATCGCGGATCGTCGAATCTACGCAGATCTCCGTCGTCACGCCACACACGACGACCGTGTCCACTCCTTCGCCGCGGAGGATCACCTCGAGGTTGGTATTGTAGAATGCGCTGTGGCGCGTCTTATCGACGACGTAGTCCTCGGGCGCTGGCGTCAGCTCGTCGATGACCGCGACATCCCACGTCCCCAGCACCAGCGACCCGATGCGCGGCGCCTCGGCGTAGCGCCGCCGGCGCAGGCCCGAGTCCTTGTAGTCCGGCCGCGTGACCATGCGCGTGAAGATGACCGGCAGGCCGGCGCGCCGCGCTGCGGCGACCACCCGCGCCACGGGCTCCACCGTCGGCTTGAGCAGGTCGTTGTTCAGGCCCAGCTTGCGCATCGAGCCATCGTCGCGGATGAAGGCGTTTTGCATGTCGACGACGACGAGCGCGGTGCGGCGCGAGTCGAGGCTCAGCGTGGCCACCGGTGTCGCCTCCTACGCCGACTTGGCGAGGTCGTCGAGCCACATGAGGCCGTCGGCGCGCGTCTTCACCCCGCTGACCTTCTGGCTATGCACGGCGATATACGGCGGCTGGAAACCCGTCACGGTGATGGCGTGGTCGAGCATGGTGCGATTGGCCTGGAGGAGCAAGGGCTCGCGTTTCTTCGGGTCCATCTCCTTCTGGGCCGTGGCGAGCAGGGCGTTGAAGTCGGCGTTGTTCCAGCCGTACTTGTGAATGGACTGCTTGTCGTCGTAGAACACGAGCTGGTAGGCAACGTCCATGCGCAGGTCGTAGGAGTGGCGGAAGATCCAGAGCGGCGCCCGGCCCTGCTCGTACGTCGATAGGAAGAACTGGAGGTTGGTGGCCGCGTCGAGCAGCGTGAGCTCGACGTCGACTTTGACCTCCCGGAGGTAGTTGACGATGGCCTCCGCCGTAGGCACGGCGTTGACCATGATCACGCGGCTGGACATCATCTTCGCCTTGAAGCCGTTCGGGAAGCCGGCCTGGGCGAGAAGCTGCCGCGCCTTGGCCGGATCGTACGGGTACTTCGATGGATCGTCGGCCCAGCCGACGGCGCCCGGGCCGCCAATCAGCCCGTTGCTCAGTCGGGCATAGCCTTGATAGATTTCCTTGACGATCGTCGGCCAGTCGATCGCGTGGGCCATGGCCCGCCGCACCTCGAGCTTGGCGTGCGGCGTGTTCGCCTGGCCGAAGAGGTCCAGGGCGTAGTTCGCCGCCAGGCTCGTCCACTCGGTCTTGTAGCCGCCGCCTTCAAGGCTCTTGATCTGGTCCGGCGGCACGCCGTCAATAAGATCGACCTGCCCGGAGCGCAGGGCGGCGATGCGCGCGCTGTCCTCGGTCAGGGCCTGGAGGCGGATCTCGGCCAGCTTCGGCTTGCGCCAGGAGTTCTCGGCGGTGACCAGCTCGACGAAGCTCTCGCGGCCGAACTCCTTGAGCCGAAACGCGCCCGTGCCGATGGGCTTGGCGAAGAACGCGTCGGCCGAGCCGGCGGCCTTGAATTCGGCGGCCGGCAGCACGTGGATGCGCGACAGGGTTAGGGCGATGGTCGGCGTGGCGGTCTTGGCCACCGCGCGGAAGGTGTGGGAGTCGACGATCTCGATGTGGTCGATCTCGCGGACGAGGTTACCAACGGTGAGGCGGTTGGCCGGATCGAGCAGGCGCTCGAGCGTGAACTTGACGTCCTCTGCGGCCAGCTCACGGCCGTTGTGGAAGGAGATGCCGCGCCGGAGCTTGACCTCTACCGTCTTGTCGTCGACGACCCGCCAGGACTCCGCCAGCGACGGCTCGACGGCGCCGGTCGCCGTGTTCAGGTTCGTCACGGTGTCCCATACCGCGTGGAAGGGCGTCCGGCCGGGGGTAGTCTGCTGGGTGCCAGGGTCGAACGCGTTGGTGATCGCCGTGATCCCGTACACCAGGCGGCCGGTCGGCTTGCCCGCCGCGCTCGCCGGCGCCGGCGTCGGCGACGGCTGCTGCTGGCAGCCAACGAGCGCGAGGCCGGCCACGCCGAGGCCCGCGCGGGCCGCGTCACGAAGGAACTCCCGGCGGTCCCGCCGCCGGGACAGCAGTGACCACAGGGCCTGGGTCTGCGCGTCCTCGGTTGGCACCATGCACCCCCTTTGCGTGCCCTCTCCATCCTCTCGGCAAAAAACCCACGTCCCAGACGGCGTAGGCAGAGGCGACCGCCCCGCGCCTCTGCACGAGCCGCACCCCTACGCCCCTCCCAGGCGAAGCACCCGCCACCGACGAGGGCCACGAGGAGCGCATCACCCTCGTGGCGCGCTAGTACATTCTAGTGACGCGCGAAGGCGACCGTCAAGGGCCTGCGGCCCTGAGCGCGACGGCACACGCTTGACGCGCGGCCACCCGTCGACTATCGTGACGCCACAAACCGCGGAGCCGTGCTCTCGACGCCGCCGGCAAGCGACGTGGGCGTCCTCGCCACGCGCACATCGGGAGAGGAGGGTGCGTTCGTGCGCGGTCGTCTACCACTCTGCACCACGCTTGTGGCCACGGCGTAGGTTCGATGTCCGCGACACCCTCAGGCGTGCTACGCACGCCGCTGTGTGATCTGCTGGGGATCGAGCATCCGGTCCTTCAGGCGGGGATGGGCAAGTCGAAGGGGCTGGTGACGTCGCCGGCGCTCGTCGCCGCCGTCTCCGAGGCCGGCGGACTCGGCTGCCTCGGCGGCACCGGGCTCGACCCCGAGGAGCTGCGCGAGACTATTCGCGAGCTCCGCCGGCTGACCAGCCGGCCCTTCGCCGTCGACCTGCTCTTGCCGGCCAAGCTCGCGGCGGCCGACCAGTCCCTGGAGCGGCTCCGCGCTCTGTTGGAGCGCGAGTATCCGGCGCATGTGCGCTTCGTCGAGCGCTTACGCGAGCGCTACGCGCTGCCGAAGGCCCAGCTCGAGCGCGAGTATATGGTCTCAGAGCCGCTCATTCGGCAGCAGGTCGCCGCCGTGCTCGACGAGCGCGTGCCGGTCTTCGTCGCCGGGCTCGGCGATCCGACCGAGGTCGTGCCCGAGGCACACGCCCGCGGGATGCTCGTCGTCGGGATTGCCGGGTCGGTGCGCAACGCCGTGCGCCAGCGCGCCGCCGGCGTCGACCTGGTCATCGCCCAGGGCCACGAGGCCGGCGGGCACACCGGGGCCATCGCCTCGCTGGTGCTCGTGCCGCAGGTGGTCGACGCGCTGCGCCCGCTGCCGGTCGTGGCCGCCGGGGGCATTGCCGACGGGCGTGGCGTCGCCGCGGCGCTGGTGCTTGGGGCTGTCGGCGTCTGGTGCGGCACGGTCTTCCTCTTTGCCGAGGAGGCCTGGCTAGACGACGCGCACCGCCGGCAGCTTGACGCCGCCGGCGCTGAGGACCTGGTCGTCTCGCGCACGTATACCGGCAAGACGGCACGGGTGTACAGGAACGAGGTCGTCGCGGCGTGGGCTCAGTCCGGGCTGGAGCCGCTGCCGATGCCGCTCCAGTGGGCGCTGATGAGCGACTTCGTCGCCGCAGCCGAGGCCGCCGGGCGCGAGGACCTGGCCACCAACCCGGCCGGCCAGGTGGCCGGCACGCTGCGCGGCCTGCGCCCCGCGCGCCAGATCGTGGCCGGCCTGGTCGACGGGGCGCGCCAGGCCATCGGCCGGCTGGGCGACTACACGCGCACGGAGGCGCGGCGGGGCGTGCCGTAGGTCCTGGGGTGTTGCGCAGCTCCGCGCCGGACGGGAGCGAGGAATGAAGCGGCCCTCGCGCGGCCGGAGGCGTGCGCGAGGGCAAAGCCCCTCTGGCGTAGCAGGTGATCATCGCTCAAAGAGGCGACCTCCGCGGGCGGCATCCTGCAGCAGCTTCGAAGCAAGCGGGCGCGGCGAGCAGCCGCGCGGACAGCGAAGGACGGAGGACTAGGTGAGGCGAGCCATCGAAGCGGCGGACTTCCCGCTGCCCTACAAACGCTACAGCTTCACGCTCGGCCTGGAGACGCCGGAGGGCGTCTGGCTCTCCGGCCACAGCGCCTCGCGCCTCGACCCGGCGCGCGGCGAGATCGTCGCCGAGGGCGACATCGTGGCGCAGTCGCGCACGGCCTACGACAAGATCGCCATGATCCTCGCGGCCGCCGGGCTGGGCTTCCGGGACGTCGTGCGCACGGTCGACTACGTCACCGCCGACGGCATCGAGGACTATCCGCGGACCGCGGCGCTGCGCCGCGAGCTGTTCGGCGACAGCCCCCCTGTGACGAACACTGTCGTCGTCAAGCGCCTGCTCCGCCCGACGGCGCTCATCGAGGTCGAGGTCTTCGCCTCGCGCCGTGGCAGCCAGCTCGTCCAAGTCGACCCAGCCATCGACGGCCTGCACCGCGCGCAGGCGCGCCGCGTCGGCGACGTGGTCTACGTCGCCGCGCAGCTCCCGTTCCGGCCGGGGGCCAGCGAGATCGTCGCGCCGGGCGACATCGGTGCGCAGACGCGGCAGATCTACGAGAACGCGGGGCGCATCCTGCACGCCGCCGGTCTCGGCTGGGAGAGCGTGGTGAAGACCGTCGAGTTCCTGCCGCCGGCCGGGCTGGCCGGCTACAAGGATACCGGCCGCGTGCGCCGCGAGTTCCTCGGCCCGCGCTACCCGGTGGCCACGGGCATCATCATGCCGCGCCTGGCGCATCCCGACGCGCTGCTGCAGGTCGACTTCGTCGCCAGCCACCAGCCCAAGGAGATCGCCAACCCGGGCTGGACGCGCTACGAGAAGCTGACCTACGCGCCGGGGCTCAAGGCCGGCAAGATGCTCTTCCTCGCCGGCCAGGGCTCCCTCAACCCCGAGACCCATGGCGTCGAGCACGAGGGCGACATCGTGGCGCAGACGCGCTACGTCTACGAGAACATCGTCCGGGTTGTGCGCGCGGCCGGAGGCGGGGCGGAGAGCCTCGTCAAGACCATCGAGTTCGTGACGCCGGCGGCGCTGCCGCGCTACCGCGAGACCGCCGCTGTGCGCAAGGAGCTGTTCCCGGAGCCGTACCCCGCCGCCACGGGCATCGTCTGCGAGGCGCTCTTGCGCCCCGAGATGCTGATCGAGGTCGACGCCTGGGCGGTGCTGCCGTGAGCGCGCCGCCGCGCCTGCTGACCGACGAGCTACGCGGCTGGATCGGCCGCGAGGCACGTTACGTCGCGCCCGAGGAGGTTGGGCGGGCCAGTATCCGCTACTTCGCCCTGGCCCTGGGCGACGACAACCCGCTCTACCACGACGAGGCGCTCGCCCAGAGCACGCGCCAGGGCGGCATCGTCGCCCCGCCGACGCTGGTCTGCGAGACCAACCAGTGGTACGCCGGCCGGCCCAACGAGGATGGCTACCTCGGGCACATGTGGAACGACCTGCCCATTCCCGTCCCCTGTCGCATGATCCGCGGGGCCAACGAGTACGAGTTCCTCCGCGCGGTGCGGCCGAGCGACCGTATCAGCGTAACCTGGCGCATCGCCGACATCTTCGAGCGCGAGACGGCGCGCGGCGGGCTGCTGCTCTTCGTCATCTCGGACGTGCGCTATCACAACCAGAACGGCGAGCAGGACGGCGAGCTGCTGGCGATCAACCGCGAGACGGTCATCTACCAGCCGAAGGAGCCCCTCACCACCTCCGCTTCCCAGGGTCAGCACTAAACACACGCGAGGGGTGTTAGGCCCATTGTTGTGTGATGGCATGCGCAATGGGGGAGTCCAGAGCTCACAGGGGTAGGTACGTGCACGATCTGCGGTCCTGCATAAGGATGAATGTCCAACGGGGCCGTACCGCGGGGGTAGGCATCGTCGACGTAGGGGCGGCGCTTGTCGCCGCCCGCTGGGGTAGTGGTTCGGGCGGGGACAAGCCCCGCCCCTACGGCACGAGTGTGACACGCACCGGGAAATACCTACCCCTGTGAGGGAGGCCAGAGGGGGTTTTGCGCCCTCTAGCAGGGTTTGGGGTGTCCCTAAGCACCTGGGGTGGGATGGGGCCACTGCGTGAACGCGAGTCCAGGCGACGTGGTCGAGAGAAGTCGGCGGGAGAAGTGGCCGTGACGGGGTCGACGATTCCCCACCCGCACGCGCCCCTGCGCGGCCTGCGCGTTCTGGAATGGAGCCGGTCCATCGCCGCCGCGTACACCGCACGCCTGCTGGCCGACGCCGGAGCGGTCGTCGCCAAAGTCGAGCCGCCCGATGGCGATCCTGCGCGCCGCGCCGGGCCCTTCCCGCACGACCAGCCGCACCCGGAGCGCAGCGGGCTGCACGCCTACCTCAACCGCGGCAAGCGCTCCGTCGTGCTGGACACCGACGCGGCCGGAGGGCACGACGCGCTGCGTCGGCTAGCCGCCGCAGCCGACATCCTCGTGCACGACCAGGTGGCGCTGGCCGAGTCGGCGCTTGGGCTGGGCGCCCACGAGCTGCGCGCCGCCAGCCCGCGGCTGGTGGTCACCTCGGTCACGCCCTTCGGCGAGCGCGGCCCGCGAGCGCGCTGGCGCGCCGACGACCTGATCGTCGTGGCGTCCAGCGACCTGGCCTTCGCCACACCGGGCATCCCCGACTCCGTGCAGGACGCTGAGACCGAGCCGCCGCTGCGACCCGACGCCAACGTTGGCGAGTACGTCGGCGGGCTCATGGGCGCTGTCGGCACGATGGCCGCGCTGCTGCACCGCGACCGCAGCGGCACGGGCGACCACGTCGAGGTGGCGCAGCAGGAGGCCCTGGCCGCCATGCTCAATTGGGACCTGGCAATGTACTCTTACGGCGACATCATCCTCGGCCGCTACCCGGCGCGCATGCTCCACGCTCCGAACCACTACATGCCCATCGCCGACGGCTGGGCGGTCATCGTCGCCTTCCTCGACGCCCACTGGCAGGCGCTGGTGGACCTGATAGGCACCCCTGAATGGACCACCGATCCGCGCTTCGCCACCGGAGCTGGGCGCGGTGAGCACTGGGACGAGTTGGAGCCGCTGCTCCTCGGCTGGCTGCTCGACCAGCCCGGCCATCGTCTGTTGGAGCAGTGCCAGGGCCGCGGCATCCCCTGCGCGCCGGCTCTCTCCGTCCCCGAAGCCGTGGATAGCCCGCAGGTCGCCGCGCGGGAGTTCCTCGTGCCTTCGGGCCTGCCCAACGACACGCGCGGCCGCCTGCCCGGCGACGTGGTCGTCGTCGATCGCCAGCGCCGGCCGACGGTCGTCGGCGCGCCGGCCCTTGGCGCCGACACCGCCGCCGTCCTGGCCGAGTGGTTGAGTGAGTCGGCGGCGACCTCCCCCTCTCCGCGGGCGGAGAGGGGGTCGGGGGGTGAG
>JACQUS010000144.1 GCA_016210125.1 Chloroflexota bacterium
GCGCGAGGACATCGCGCGCAAGGTCGGCCTGAAGCATCTCGTGTAGGCCGAGCCGGCGCAAGGGAGGGCACGCATATGCTGACAGCGCCACACCCGCTGCTGGTCGAGACTGGCTGGCTGGCGGCCCACCTCGACGCGCCCGGCCTGCGCGTCATCGACTGCCGCTATTACTTCGACGGGCGCGACGCGGCCGCAGCCTACCGCACCGGGCATATCCCCGGCGCCGTCTACGCCGACTGGGTCAAGGAGCTCAGCGAGGTCGAGGCGCAGCCGCCCAACGTCCTACCCCGCCCGGAGCAGACGGCGGCGACGATGCGTCGCCTCGGCATCGGCAACGACACGCTGGTCGTCGGCTACGACGACGAGGGCGGCCACTTCGCCTCGCGCCTCTGGTGGGTGCTGCGCTACTACGGCCACGAGCCGGTGCGCATCCTCAACGGCGGCCTGGTCAAGTGGCAGGCCGAGGGGCAGCCGCTGACGGCCGAGCCGCCGCGGGTGGCGCCCGGCGACTTCCGACCCGGCCGGCCGCGCGAGGCCATGCGCGCTCGACGCACAGACGTGGTGGCGGCGCTGGCCGACCCGCGCGCGCGCATCCTCGACGTCCGCCGGCGCACCGAGTACACCGGCGAGGAGCTCCGCGCCGCGCGCGCCGGCCACGTACCCGGCACCGTCCACCTCTTGTGGCGTGACAACCTCAACGACGACTGGACGTTCAAGACCCCCGAGCAGATCCGCCAGCGCCATGAGCGCGCCGGCGTCGTGCCCGCGCAGCGTGTCATCACGTATTGACAAGGGGGTGTGCGTGCGGCGCACGCAGCGTTCGCGCTCCTCTACGCCGGCTACGCCGACGTGCAAATGTACGACGCCTCGTGGGCCGAGTGGGGCAACGACCCGGCGCTCCCGGTGGAGGCGTAGCGCAACCGTCCCCCGGCTGCTACCGGTGACGCTGGGCGCTCGCACCGCGCCCCGGCACGACCGGTCGAGACGTAGTGGTACAATCCCCGTGGTGCGAGCCAGACCGGGGTGAGGCCGAGCGTGGCAACGTCGCCCATCGAGCAGCCGGCGCGCAGCGCGGCGCCCTCGGAGCGCGAGCACCAGCTCGCCCTGCTGCTGCGGACGATCGTCGAGGCGGTGAGCGATGGCGTCGCCTTCCTCGACGGCCAGTGCCGCCTGACCTTCGCCAACGCCGCGCTGCGCCAGCTCCTCGGCGACGGCCGCAATGTCCGCCTCGGCCGGCGCTGCTGCGAGGCCCTCCCGCTCCTGTCGCTGGAGGGTACGCCGCTCTGCACCGCCGAGCAGTGCCCCGGCGACACGCTGCCCCCCGACCAGCCGCTGCGCTGCCCGGCCCGCCTGCGCGCCCCCGACGGCCGCCTGCGCGACCTGGTGCTGACCTTCGTCCGCGCCGGGGCCGATGGCCCAGTCATACTCGTCGTGCACGATCTGACGGAGCTCCAGCAGCTCGATCACCTGCGCTCTACGTTCGTGTCCGTCATCTCCCACGAGCTCCAGACACCCATCGCCATCATCAAAGGCTATGCCAGCACCCTCGGCCGCGAGGACGCCGCCTGGGACGCCGAGACGCTGCGACGCGGGCTGGAGATCATTGAGGAGGAGGCCGACCGGCTCAACGACATGGTGCGCAACCTCCTCGCCATCTCGCGCATAGAGGCCGGCGCGCTACGGCTGGAGTTCGGGCCGCTCCAGCTCCGCCCGCTCATCGAGCGCCTCGCACGCAAGATGCAGGTACGGCCGGGGCGCCAGCGGCGCATCGTCGTCAGCGTGCCGAGCGACCTGCCGCAGGTCGTGGCCGACAAAGAGCGCATCGAGGAGGTGCTGCGCAATCTCCTCGACAACGCGCTGAAGTACTCGCCGCCCGACAGCGCCGTGACCGTCGGCGCCTGGGCCACCGGGACCGAGGTCGTCGTCGCCGTCACCGACGAGGGCGGGGGCATCGCCGTCGAGGATCGCGAGCGCGCCTTCGAGGCCTTCGAGCGGCTCGACACGGGCCTGGCCCGCCGGAGGCCCGGCGCCGGGCTTGGGCTGTTCATCTGCCGGGCCATCGTGCAGGCGCACGGCGGGCGCATTTGGATCGAGCGCGGCCCGACCGGCGGCACACGTGTGGCGTTCAGCTTGCCGCGCGAGCAGAAGGCGCAGCTCCCCGTGGCCACGTTTCTCCCATTGCGCTAGACGAGGCGGACGATGCCGACGACGATGGTGACCAATCTGCTCGCGGAGCCGGCGCTCGACCTCGACGGCTTCGCCATAGCGGCGCGCCGGGCCGTCGAGCAACTCCAGCCGCGGGACGACATCGAGGCGCAGCGCCTGCTGGCCAGCGTGCGGCCGGTCCAGGCGGCGCTGGCCGAGCCGGCCCTGTTCGGCACGCTCCTACACTCCGCCAACGCGGCCGAGCGCCTGCCGAGCGCGCTCTATCCCGCGCTCCTGCTGGCACGGGCGGCCGCCGGCAGCGAGGAGGCTGACGCCTACGACGTCGCAGCGTCCCTTTGGATCGCCATGACGCTCGACGGCCAGCTCTGTCACCTAACGACGGCTAGCGACGAGGGGCTGACGCCCGGCCGCGCGCTCGCGCTGCGGCGCGACGGCACGTCTTTCGCCTTGTGTGCCCTGGCCGACGACGCGGCGCGGGCCGTGCGCCTGGCCTTCGCAGTGCGGCTGCTGCGCGACCTGCGGCTGGCCCTGGGGCGCGCATGAACTGGCCCGATCTTTTCATCTGGGGACTGGTCGCCACGGCCCTGCTGACCACGACGATGCGCTTCAGCCAGGCTCTGGGCCTCACGCGGATGGACATCCCCTTCATGTGCGGCACGATGTTCACGCCCGATCGCGACCGCGCCAAGGCGATCGGCGTCGTCGTGCACATGGTAAACGGCTGGGTCTTTGCGCTGCTCTACGGTGTGCTCTTCCACTCGCTGGGCTTCGCGAGCTGGTGGCTCGGCGCCCTGCTGGGCTTCGGCCATGCGCTCTTCGTGCTGACCGCGTGGATGACCGCGCTGCCCGGCCTGCACCCGCGCATGGCCTCCGAGACGTGGGGGCCGGACCCCACCCAGCTCCTGGAGCCGCCCGGTTTCCTGGCGCTGCACTACGGCCGCGGCACGCCGCTAGTGACCATTGCCGCGCACGTCCTGTACGGCGCGCTCCTCGGCGCGCTCTACCGCCCGCTCTGACGTGGCGAGCGCCAGCGCAGCATTGATCAGCCCGACGTGCGTGAACGCCTGCGGGAAGTTGCCGAGGAAGGCCCCGGTCGCCGGGTCCAGCTCCTCAGCGTAGAGGCCGACGTCGTTCCCGCAGGACAGCAGCGCCTCGAAGAGGGCGCGCGCCTCGCCGACATCGCCCCGCAGCGCCAGGCACTCGACCAGCCAGAAGCTGCACAGCGCGAAGGCGCCCTCGCCCGGCGGCAGGCCATCCGGCGCGAAGTAGCGGAACACGTACGGGCCGGACGCCAGCGCGCGCCGAACGGCGTCCACCGTCGAGCGGGCGCGTGGCGCGGTCGCTGCGACGTAGCCGACGAGCGGCAGGACCAGCAGCGCGGCGTCGAGATCGTGGCCGCCGAGGGTGCGGGCGTAGCTCCGCGCCGTGGCGCTGTAGCCGAAGGTCTCGACCAGCTCACGGATGGCGTCGCGCTCGCGGGCGAGCAGCCCGCACCAGCGCATGCCTTCGCCGTGGGCGCAGAGCCGCAGCGCGCGGTCGAGCGCCACCCAGCACATGACCTTCGAGTGCGTGTGCTGCGCGCGGCCGGAGCGCACCTCCCAGATACCGTCGTCCGGCTCGCGCCAGTGCGCGGCCACATAGCGCGCCAGATCGAGCACGTAGCGCTGCTCGTCGGCCGCCAGCGCGCGGGTGTCACGGTGCAGGTGGGCCACCGCGTCGAGCACATCGCCGTAGACATCGAGCTGGACCTGACGCGCCGCGCCGTTGCCGACGCGCACCGGCCGCGAGCGCGCGTAGCCCGCGAGATGGTCGAGCGTGCGCTCGGGCAGGTCGGCGTGCCCAGAGACGTCGTACACCACCTGGAGCCGCGGGTGCGTTAGGCGCGTGGCGTGCAGCAGCCATCCGAGGTAGGCTTGCGCCTCGTCGTCGTAGCCCAGATGGTGCAGCGCATGGACCGTGAATGCGGCATCGCGCAGCCAGCAGTAGCGGTAGTCCCAGTTGCGCGGCCCCCCGAGGGCCTCCGGCAGCGACGTCGTCGGCGCGGCGACGATAGCGCCGGAGGGCGCGTAGGTCATGAGCTTGAGGGTGATCGCGCTGCGCAGGACGGCATCCGCGTGAGGGCCGCGGTACGCGCAGCGCGCCGCCCAGCGCTGCCAGTACGCCAGCGTGCGCTCTAGGAGCGCCTCGGCAGCGGCCGGCGGCGGCGGAAACACGGCCGGCTCGTCGGGTGTGTAGGCCAGGGCGATCCAGCAAGCGCCGCCGGCGCGCACGGCAAAGCGCGCCCGCACGGCGGCGCCGCTGATCTCCAGCGGCACATCGGCCACGAGGTGGAGCAGCCCGCGGCCGACCTCGGCGACCATCCCGCACTGGCCGCGCGGCTGCCACCGAACCGCGCGCTGTCCATAGGCCGGACGCGGCTCGCAGCGCAGCGCAAGGGCCGCCTCGCCGCGGAGTCCCTCGACCTTCCGCAGCAGCAGGGTGTGCGGCAGCAGCCAGCGCCGGCGCTCGGCCTGCGACAGCGCCGGGAAGAAGTCGAGCACGCGGACCGCTCCGCCGGCCGTCTCGTGCGTGGTGGCCAGCACGGCGCTTGGGCCGAGGTAGGTGCGCCGCGTGCGCGCCGGCTCGCACGGCCCCAGGGCGAACGCGCCGCCGCGCGCGCGGTCGAGGAGGCCGGCGAAAACCGCCGCGCTGTCGAAGCGCGGGAGGCAGAGCCAGTCGAGCGTGCCGTCGCGCGCAATCAGCGCCGCCGTGCGGCAGTTGCCGATAACCGCGTAGTCGCGGATCGGCGGGAACTGCTCGGCCGGGGCGACGGCACGCCCGGCGGGGAGGACGTGCGACGGCATAGCAGTCTACACGCCGTCGCTCACGGCGGGCGGCAGCGGGAAGAGCGCGCGGACCGGCGCGCCGGTCGCCGCTGTGGCACGCTCGCCGGCCGCGGCGTCGTCCATCGCCCCCTCGAAGATGAAGCCAACGCCGGGGAGCACGCGAATCGTCTGGACGCTCGGACCGAGCTGCGCCAGCTTGCGCCGCAGGCGGTGCACCGTCACGCGCACGAGCTCAGGATTGTCGTCTTCATCGCGCTCCCATACGTGCCGCAGCAGGTCGGTCGCCGAGACGACGCGCCGCGCGCGGCGAACGAAATAAGACAGCAGCCGGAACTCGGTGCGCGAGAGGGGCACCCGCCGCTGGCCCAGCACGGCCTCGCGCCGCTCGCCGTCCAGCGCTAGGTCGCCCAGTGCCGACCGCCGCGGCGCGGGCCGCTCCAGCCCGGCACGGCGCACCAGCGCGCGCAGGCGCGCCAGCATCTCGCGGTGGTGGAAAGGCTTGACGAGGTAGTCGTCAGCGCCGGCCTCCAGCGCCCGCACGAGATCGTCGACGTGGTGGCGTTGGCTAAGCGCGATGATCGGCAGGCTGCTGACCGCCCGCACGCTGCGGCAGAGCGCCAGGCCGTCGCGGTCGGGCAGGCCGAGGTCGAGGATGAGCGCCGCCGGGCGGCGCTCGGCGACGATGGCCTCGACCCGCGCACCGTCGCTCAGGGCCAGCAGGTCATAGCCCTCGCGCTCGAGGACGAAGAGCAATACGCTCGACAGCTCGGCGTCCGGCTCAACGGCAACGACTAGCACCGAGACGCGCTCCGGTCCGCTACGCTGTGCCCACCGGCACTATCAGGCTACCGACCGCGCCGGGGGCTGTCAACCGCGGTGCACGCAAGCCCAGGCAGCGGCCGCCCCGCTGGCACGACAGGCAACGCCAGTCACGAGGCCGGGACCGCCGCTGGCGGCACGTGCTCCAGCCACCAGCGCGCGATGTCGATGCGCCGCGCGAACCACACGCCCGGCCGGCTACGGGCGTGCATCAGGAAGTCGGCCACGGCACGCGAGCGGGCCGGCGTGCCGGCGATGCGGCAGTGCAGCCCCACCGACATCATCTTCGGCACCGCCGCCGCCTCCTCGTACAGCGTGTCGAAGCCGGCGATCAGGTACTCGCGAAAGTCGGCGATGCTCACTAGGCCGCCACGCCAGAAGCGCGCGTCGTTCAGCTCTATCGAGTACGGGATCACCAGCCACGGCTTGCCCTGCACCCCCACGTAGTACGGCAGGTCGTCGTTGAACGCCAGGCTGTCGTAGACGAAGCCACCCTCCTCGACGACGAGCTCGCGCGTGTTCGGGCTGCACACCGAGCGCGTGAACCAGCCGAGCGGCCGCTGCCCGGTCGTGCGCTGGAGCGACGCCACCGCCTTGCGGATGCTCGCGCGCTCCTCGTCGATCGGCATGTCGTGGTACTCCTGCCAGCCGTAGCCGTGGCCGCAAACCTCGTGGCCGCCCTCGACGATGGCCTTGGCGACCGCCGCATTGCGCTCCAGCGGCAGCGCGCAGGCGTAGAAGGTCGTCGGGATCGCGAAGCGCTGGAACATGTCCAGATAGCGCCAGACGCCGACGCGGCTGCCGTACTCGAAGAACGACTCGTTGTAGAGGTCGCGCAGGTGCGGCGGGACGGGCGACGGCACCTCGCCCATGACCTCGCGCCGCGGGCCGTCGAGCAGCGAGTACTCGCCACCCTCCTCGTAGTTCACGACGACCGACACGGCCAGTCGCGCGCCGTTGGGCCACGGCACGCGCGGCGGGTTGTTCGCGTAGCCGACGAAGTCGCGCTCTGGTGGCACCGTTCCCTCCCACTCTGCCGCTCTGTGCACGAATCCTACCTCGACGCCGAGCGCGCCGAGGCCAAGCGTCGCCTGGCCGTCTCCTCCCGCTCTGTTGCTTTGTCCACGGATCCTACCCTGAAACGCGCCCCGGCCGCCGGCTCCACCCCGCCCCGAAAGAGGATCCCAGAGGGGGCTTCGCCCCCTTTGGATTCCCCCTTCCTCGCCCCGGGCGTAGCCGTCTCAGTCGCCGGCCTCGGCTGCGACGCGGGCTGCGCGGCGAGACGGACCGGTCGACGAGCCCGCGGCGCGCCCTCTCTACACCAGCGGGCAACGCGGCGGCGTGCCTTCGCCGCCGGCAGCGCGCAGCTCCGCCCGCCGCCGCGCCGTGGCCGCCTCGTCGACGGCCAGGGTCTGCGGGTCGAGGACGACGCCGTACTCGCGCTGGGCGGCCTCGAGCGACACATAGCCGCAGACCACGTCGCGCTGCACGGCCGCTGGGTCGCGCACCAGCGGGTCGCCGTAGCCGCCGGTGCCGGAGGTCTGGAAGCTGACCACGTCGGCGGTGGCGATGTCGTAGTGGCCCTTCGAATGCAGCACCTCCTCGCCCGGCGTGCCGGGGCTGCGCAGCGTGCGTCCCAGTGCGCCGGGCCGGCCGCCGAAGAGGCCCGGCGGCTGGAAACGCTGGCGCTCGGCGAGGTTCGTCAGCCGCTGGTCCTCGCCCAGCATGCGCACGTCCTTGCGCAGCGCGCAGCCGCCGCGGAAGCGCCCGGCGCCGCCGGAATCCGGTACGAACGCGAGCTGCTCGATGAGCACCGGGAAGTGCGCCTCGCTGACCTCGCAGGGGATATTCTCTAGGTTGAACGAGGTGCACATGGCCTCGGCGCCGTCCTTGTGCGGCCGCGCGCCGGAGCCGCCGACAATGATCTCGTAGTAGATGAAGCGCCGGCCGGTGCGCGGGCTCTGGCCACCGAAGATCGGGTTGGCCCAGTGCGCGCTGGGGGCGATGACGCGGTCGGGGAGAGCCTGGGCGAAGGCCTGGAGCAGCAGGTCGACGATGCGCTGCTGCATGATCGCCCGCGCGCCGCTGGCGCAGGGTGGCTGGGCATTGAGCACCGAGCCGGGTGGGGCGAAAACGCGGATAGGCCGCAGGCAGCCCTCGTTGTGCGGCAGGCGATTCTGGAGCGTGACGCACTTCATCGTGAAGTACGAGTACGCCAGCGTGTAGTTCATCGTCGCATTGATCCCCGAGCGCGTCTGCGGGTCGGTCCCGCCGTAGTCGATCGTCGCGTCGTCGCCGTCGACCGTGATGGTCACGCACAGCTTGATCGGCCCCGTGTCCCGTCCGCAGTCGTCGAAGTAGTCCTCAGCATGGTAGACGCCGCCCGGAATCTCGCGGATGGCCGCGCGCATCTCGCGCTCGGAGTGGTCGAGGATGTGCTCCCAGCAGGCGCGCAGCGTGTCGAGGCCGTAGCGGTCGGCCAGCTCGCCGATGCGCCGCTCGGCGACGCGGTTCGCGTTGCGCTGGGCGCGCAGGTCGCCGAGCACGACGTCCGGCACGCGCACGTTGGCGGCGATGATGCGGTGGATGTCGGCCACCGGCTCGCCGCCGACGAAGCCCTTGACCGGCAGGACGCGGAAGCCTTCCTGGTAGCTCTCGTGCACGCCCTCGACGGCCTGCGAGCCGGGCACCGCGCCGCCGACATCGATATGGTGCGCGCAGTTGACGGCGAAGGCGATCAGCTCGCCGCGGTAGAAGATCGGCGTGGTGAGGAAGAAGTCGGGCAGATGGCCGGAGCCCATGTGCGCGTCGTTCAGCAGGATGGCATCGCCTGGCTGCAACGTGTCCGGCGGGAAGTAGGCCACCGCGTTGCGCACGGCCGAGGGCATCGAGCCGAGGTGCCCGGGGCTGAAGTCGCCCTGGGCGATCATGCGGCCGCGGTGGTCGAACAGCGCGGCCGAGAAGTCGCGCCCCTCGCGGACGGCCTGCGAGTAGGCGGTGCGGCGCAGGGTGATCCCGGCCTCGTCAGCGATGGAGAGCAGGCCGCCCCAGACGACGCCGAGGGTGATGCGGTCGATGTCGGTCGTGGTCACTGCGCGCCTCCGAGTGTCACGATGCAGGGTGCCAGCGCGCCGGCCGGCCGTCGGCTCATACCGCGCCTCCGAGGGTCACGATCAGGCTGCCGTACTCGTCCACCGCTGCCGTGTCGTCGGGCAGCAGAATGGTGGTTGACTCGCGCTCCTCGACGACGGCCGGCCCGGCCAGCGCCATGCCCGGCCGCAGCGCGTCGCGGTCGTAGATCGCTGTGTCGGTCCAGCCGCCGGCCTCGGGGAAGTAGGCGCGCCGCCGGCCCTTGGGCGTCGCCAGGCCGCCAGTCGCCGCCTCGCGGCGCGGCAGTTCCACGCGCGGCGGCAAGCACAGCGCGCAGACCTTCCAGGTGACCAGCTCCGCCTCCCCGTCGGGCTCGGCGTAGCCGTAGACCGCGGCGTAGTGCGCGTCGTGGGCGGCACGAATCCGCGCGTGGATGCCCTCGGCCCACGGGCCGTCCGGCAGGGTGATCTCCAGCTCGTAGCCCTGGCCGGCGTAGCGCATATCCGCGCTGCGGCCGATGCGCCGCTCGCCGGCAATCCCGGTAGCGTCGAGCAGCGCGCGGGCCTGGACCTCCAGCTCGCCGAAGACGGCGTTGAGCGTCGCGACGTCGAGATCGCCGAGCGGCGCGATGCGCGTCCGCGCCAGATCGAAGCGTACGTCAGCGATGAGCAGGCCGATGGCCGAAGTCACGCCGGCGGCGGCCGGCAGGATGGCGCGGCCCAGCCCGAGGCTGCGCCCGAGACGCGCGGCGTGCAGCGGGCCGGCGCCACCGAAGGCCACCAGCGTCAGCGTGCGCGGGTCGTGCCCCTGCTCAACCGAGATGGCGCGGATGGCGCGCTCCATGTTGACGTTGGCGATCTGGTAGATGCCCCAGGCGGCCTGGTCGAGACCGAGACCGAGCGGCCGGGCGACGTGCTCGCCGACCGCGGCCTCGGCGGCGGCGCGGTCGAGGTGCATGCGCCCGCCGAGGAAGTAGTCGGGGTTGAGGTAGCCGAGCAGTACGTCGGCGTCGGTGACCGTCGGCCGGCGGCCGCCGCGGCCGTAGCAGGCCGGGCCGGGGTCGGCTCCGGCGCTGTGCGGCCCGACCTGCAGCAGACCGTGGCTGACGTGGGCGATGGAGCCGCCGCCGGCGCCGATCTCGACCAGGTCCATCCCGGCCTGGTTGATCGGTAGACCGCTGCCGGCCCGCAGCGCCAGGCGGTCGATCTCCATCGTGCCGACCGTCGCCGGCTGGCGGTCCTTGATGAGGCACGCCTTGGCCGTCGTCCCGCCCATGTCGAAGGCGATGAGGTCGTCCACTCCGGCCAGCGCGCCGTAGCGCGCGGCCATCAGCACCCCGGCCGCCGGGCCAGACTCGACGCTGCGCACGGGCATGTCGGCCATCAGCGCCGCGCGACTGAGACCGCCGTTGGCCTGCATCATATACCACGCGCCACGGTAGCCCGACGCCGCCAGCGCGTCGGAGATGCGCGCGATGTAGCGCGCCATCAGCGGCTGGAGGTAGGCGTTGACCACCGCCGTGCTCGCGCGCTCGTACTCGCGGTACTGCGGCGCGATGTCCGAGGCGAGCGTCAGCGCCAGGTGCGGCGCCTGCGCGCGGACGATCTCGCCGATCCGGCGCTCGTGCGCCGGGTTGGCGTAGGCGTGCAGCAAGCAGACGGCGACGGCCTGCACATCGTCAGCCTGAAACAGCGCCAGCGCGCGGCGCACGTCCCCTTCGTCGAGCGGCTGGCGGACGGTGCCGTCGTGCCACAGCCGCTCGGCCACCTCGGCGATCAGATTCCGCGGCACCAGCGGCGGGTGCTTGTCGAGAAACAGGTCGTGGATGTTGTAGCGGAGCTGGCGCTGGATCTCCAGCACGTCGCGGAAGCCGCGCGTGGTGATGAGGCCGGTCTTGGCGCCCTTGCGCTCGATGACCGTATTAGCGCCGAGCGTCGCGGCATGGATCGCCTGGTGCACGTCGGTCCAGCCGAGACCGCGCTCCTCCAGCAGCGCCTGCGCGCCCTCCAGCACGCCGCGCGCCGGGTCGTCCGGCGTGGTGAGGCACTTGCCGATGAAGAGCTGGCCCGTGCGCTCATCCTGTAAGGCGAAGTCGGTGAACGTCCCGCCGACGTCGAAGCCCAAACGGAAGGCCATAGATGCTCCTAGCTCTCGATCGCCTGTTGAGTCGTGCGCGGAGGAGCTGCGTCCTCCTCATCCCTGATACTACGCAGGATCAGGCGTCGGATCGTCGCCCCGCCCCACCCCTCCAAGGGTATTTGCAGAGGGGCGAAGCCCCTCTGCACTCCCCTGGCCGCCCGGCCGCCCACTCCGGCCGACCTCTTCATCGCCTCCGCTGCGCTCAGACGTATCGCGCAGCCTAGCTACACCGCCCCCTCGGTCCGCAGCCGCTCCAGCCGCTCGCGCGGGTGGCCGAGCAGCCCGCAGACGACCTCCTCGGTGTGCTGGCCGAGCAGCGGCGGCGGTGCGATGGGCCACCGGAGCTGATCCGAGAACTTGTAGGGCGGCGCCACTAGCCTGATACGGCCCGAGACCGGGTGCTCCACCTCCGAGAGCATCCCCCGCGCCAGAACGTGCGGATCGGCGAACACCTCCGCGAGGTCGTTGACCGGGCCGCACGCCACACCGGCCTCGCCCAGGATGCGGTCCCACTCGGCCTGCGTCCGCGCAGCGATGCGCTCGGCCACCCGCGCATTGACCTCAGCGCGGCGCTTGACGCGCTCGCGGTTCTGCGCATAGCGCGGGTCGTCCGCCAGCGCCTCGAGTCCCAGCGCGCGGCACAGCCTCCGCCACATGGCGTCGTCCATAGCGATCAGGTTGATGTAGCGGCCGTCGGCGCAGCGGTAGTTGTTGATTGGCACGCGCAGTGGGTTCTCGTTGCCGATGCGCGCGGACACGACGCCACTGCTGAGATACTCGGCGGCGCGCGTGATCATGACGGCCATCATGACATCGAGCATGGCCACGTCGACGTAGCGGCCCCGCCCGGTAGCCAAGCGGTCGAACAGCGCCGCGGCGACGGCCAGCGCAGCGCAGATGCCGGCGCACGTGTCGGCGATGGGCAGGCCAGCGGCCAGCGGCGGGCGATCCGGCTCACCGATGAGGCTCATATAGCCGCTCATAGCCTGCATGCCGCCGTCCAGGCCGCGCCGCTCGCGGTAAGGGCCGGTCTGGCCGAAGCCGCTGATCGAGCAGTACACCAGCCCCGGATGAAGGGCGCCGAGAGTCACATAGTCGAGGCCGAGCCGCGCCATCGCGCCCGGCGCGAAGTTCTCCAGCAGCGCGTCGCTGCGCGCGGCCACAGCCTCGGCGATGGCGCGGCCCTCGGGGTGCTTGAGGTCGAGCGTGATGCTCTTCTTGTTGCGATTCAGGCTGTAGAAATAGTCCTCGTCCTCCGGCCGGCGGCCCTCATACGTGACTACCGTGCGCGTGCCATCGCCGCGATCTGGCTCCTCCACCTTGATGATCTCGGCACCGAGGTCGCCCAGCATGAGCGTTGCGTACGGACCGGCGACGTTGCGCGTGAAGTCCAGCACGCGCACCCCGCTGAGAGGCAGCGACATGGTCCCGCAGGCTCCGCGGTCGGCAGAATCGTGGCCGGGCGCCCCCTGCGCCCGCGCCATTGTAGCGCATACGTAGCGCACTTGTAGCCCACTTGTAGCCCACTTGAACCGCACTCGCCGCGCCAGCGCCCACCGGGCTGCGGCGTACGCCGCGTCCGCGAGAGCGCGGGCGTGTGACTCCCGCGCGTGCGCTGCGACCGCTGCCGCCGCTTATTCCGCGAACCGCGGCAATTTCGAGCTTCGCCAATGCTATACTGTCTGCACGGCCGGGCAGCATCGTCCCGTGTGCCGACTTTCCGGCGGAGGGGGCCACTTGGCCGATCCGAGTGTGGTCGCGCTCCTCGAAGAGAACATGCGCGAGGAGCACGCGGCCATCGCCCAGTACCTGTACCACGCCTTTCGACTCCAGGGCGACCTCCGCGCCGACCTCGAAGAGATCGCCCGTGAGGAGATGCGCCACCTCCAGTGGCTGGCCGAGGCGCTGGCGGCGGAGGGCCGGCCGCCGGTGATGGAGCGCGGAGACGTCACCTGGGAGGCCAGCAGTGCGGCCGAAGCCCTGCGCTTGAACGCCGGGCTTGAGGAGCGGGCCGTGGCGTCCTATCAGCAGGCGGCACGGGCCGTCAGCGATCCCGCGCTGCGCCTGCTCTTCGAGCGCATCGCCGCCGACGAGCGCGTGCACGCGCGCACGTTCGCCGAGATGGCCGAGCTGGCCGAGGCGATGGGCCTGGCACTCCATCCACGGCCGGAGGAGGTCAAAACGGCCGGACTGAGCGCCGAGGAGCTGGCACAGGATATCGCGCTGCTGGCCGCGGATCTGCGCCTGGAGTACACAGTCATCCTCCAGTACGTTTACCAGGCCTTCGTGGTCAAGGACTGCAAGCTGAGCCGCACGCTCCTCGAGGATCAGGGGCAGGAGTCGATGAAGCACATGGGCTGGCTGGCCGAGGCCATCGTCGACCTGGGTAGCCTGCCGGTGCTGGAGGCCGGGCCTATCAACCCCGCCACCGACCAGGAGGAGATCCTGGTCCTTAACCTGCGACTCGAGCACGAGGCGCACGACCAGTACGCGCGCCATCTCGAGCTCCTGCGCCACCCGCGGGCGCGAGAGGCCCTGGGCCGGATCTTCGAGCAGGAGAGCTTTCACATCCGCCAGTTCGCCTTGCTCCAGGAAGCGAGCGCGGGCACGGCCGCGCCGCAGCGCCCGTCCGAGTGGCCGCGGCTGACCGTCGGCAGCTTGCTGGGCCAGCGGCAGTGGTGATGCGCGATCTCGACAGCGTTGGGAAGGGGTGCGAGGACTATGGCAGACTACCTCCAGCGTGAGCTCTCGCCGCTCAGCGAGGAGCAGTGGCAGACGATCGACGGCGTCGTCACCTCGGTCGGCCAGCGGCAGCTCGTCGGCCGGCGCTTCATCGCGCTGTTGGGGCCGCTCGGCCCGGGCGTGCAGACCATCGCCGACGACCGCATCGGCGGCGCCGAGCTAGGCGCTGTCGACCTGCTCGGCGACGACGGCCAGACGCCGGCGCAGGCGGTCCATCGCCGCTACATCACGCTGCCGCTCATCTACAAGGACTTCCGGCTGCACTGGCGCGACGTGGAGACGAGCCGGCAGTTCCGCGTGCCGGTCGACAGTGGGCTCGCCGCCGCGGCCGCGGCGTTCTGCGCCCGCGCCGAGGACAACATGATCTTCAATGGCCACGCCGCGCTGAGCCTCGAAGGGCTGCTCACGGCCGAAGGGCGGCAGGTCGTGCCGCTGTCTGACTGGGCGCGCAGCGGCGCTGCCTTCGAGGACATCGTCGCCGCCACCCAGCGCCTCGTCGCCGCTGGCTTTTTCGGCCCCTTCGCGCTCGCCGTCAGCCCGCGTCTCTACGCTAGCATGCATCGCGTCCACGCCGATACCGGCGTGCTCGAGATCGAGCAGGTGAGCAAGATCGCCTCCGCCGGCGTCTTCCAGACCCCTGTCATCCCGGACGACCGCGCCGTGGTCGTCTCGACGGGCGCGGAGAACATGGACCTCGTCCTCGCGCAGGATCTCGTCACCTCGTTCCTTCAGACGTCGCACATGAACCACCTGTTCCGCGTGTTCGAGATTGTGGCCCTGCGCATCAAGCGACCCGGTGCCATCGTGGCCCTGGAAAGCAGCGCGCCAGCACTGCCGGCAGTGCCGCGCCGCCGTGGCCGACCGCCGGGACGTGGTGCCGCTCGTGGCGGCGGGGCCGGCGAGGAGGCGCGCACGCCGTAGGACCGCAGGCCGCCGTGACGACCCCGGCCTCGTCGCGGCGCGCGGCGAAGCGGGCGGAGCGGGCGGCCCGCCCGGGCCGGTGGGCCGCACGACGCGCCGCGCCTCTGCCCTGAGGCTCGGCGGCCGAGGGGTAGGCGTACGACGCCGCGCTGAACACCTCTGCATTGGTATGGGGCGACGGGGAGTGCTGAGGGGACTGCCGCCCCCTCTGCACGTATCTCGGTGGGGCGGGGCCGTCGAAATGCTCAGGTGATCACGCGGAAATGATATCCAGTGGGGGGCGGTAGCCCCCTGGATCCTACGTGTAGGTGGGGCGCGGCACCCGCGGGGCACCCATGGACGACCGGCGATGACGGCAAGCACCACGTGTGAGAGTCCGCCCGTGAGACCAAGCGCCCCGACCGGGGCGACGCTAACGGCCGAGCAGCGCCGGCTGCTGCTCGGCCAGTACGACAACACGCTAGCGTGCATCCGTTGCGGCCTCTGCCTCTCCGTCTGCCCGACGTACCAGCTCACCCTCGCGGAGGAAGAGTCGCCGCGCGGCCGCATCGCCCTGGCGCGAGCGCTCATCGAGGGCCACCTCGGAGTGACGCCCGACCTGGTGACGCACGAGGACAACTGCCTGCTCTGCGACGCCTGCACGGCCATCTGCCCGACCGGCGTGCGCATGGAGCACCTCGGCGTCGCGCTGCGCGCCGCCCTCGCGCCATACGACCAGCGGCCGTCTTGGCAGCGCGACGCAGTGCGGGCGATCCTGCGCTGGGCCTTCGACGACCTGCGCCATATGCGGCTCGTCGGGCGCCTCGTCCAGCTCTATCAGCAGAGCGGCCTGCGGGCGCTGGCGCGGGCCAGCGGCGTGCTGCGGCTGCTGCGGGTCGACACGCCCGAGGCCCTGCTGCCGGCCGTGCGCGGCGGATTCGTCGTGCCCGACGGCAGGACCTGGCAGCCGCCGGTCTCCAACGGCCGGCGTGTGGCGCTCCTCGCCGGCTGCGTCATGAGCACCGCCTTCGCCGAGGTCAACCGCGCGACCGTCCGCGTCCTGCTGGCCAACGGCTACGCGGTGACGCTCCCTAGTGGGCAACAGTGCTGCGGTGCGCTGCACGCCCACGTCGGCGACCTCCCGGCCGCGCGCGCCCTCGCGCGGCGCAACATCGCGGCCTTCGACGACGCCGACCTGGTAGTCGTCAATGCCGCCGGCTGCGGAGCCATGCTCAAGGAGTACGGCCACCTCCTGGCCGACGACCCGGACTACGCCACGGCGGCCGAGGCGCTCAGCGCGCGTGTGCGCGACGTGACGGAGCTGCTGGCCGGCGATGGCCTACGCCGCCAGCCGGGCGAGCTGCCGCTCACCGTGACGTACCAGGATCCTTGCCATCTCGCGCACGCGCAGCGCATCACCGCGCAGCCGCGCGAGCTCCTGCGTGCGATCCCTGGCCTACGGCTGGTCGAGATGCGCGAGTCGGCGCTGTGCTGCGGCAGCGCCGGCATATACAACGTGCTGCATCCCGAGACCGGCGAGACGCTGCTGGCGCGCAAGCTCGACAACGCGCTCGCCACGGGCGCGACGGTCATCGCCACGGCGAACCCGGGCTGCGCGTTGCAGCTCCAGGCGGGACTGGTGCGCCGCGGAGCCACGCCCACGGTCCGCCATGTGGTTGAGCTCCTCGACGAAGCCTATCGCCGCGGCGGAGCATATGCCGACCTGCCGGCGATCTGAGCCGGCGCGCGTAGCAGAATAGGCGACGCGCCGAAGGGCCAGCGGCGCGCACGCTCCAGGAACCGGACGGTCCGGCCGGGACGGCCGCGCTGGGTGAGAAGCGATGTGCGCTGCTGGATTGTAGCGCGAGGAAGCTCACAGGCCATGCCGAGGGACGCAGCCACTCCGCGCGACCGCCTCGCTCCGCTCCTGCGGTCGGGCC
>JACQUS010000163.1 GCA_016210125.1 Chloroflexota bacterium
CGACGGTCCGGGGTCAGCGCCGCGCGCATCGTCAGCGCCGCTGCTCCGCCCCACGAGCCCACGCCCCGTGCCACCTGCGCCGGGTCCCCGCGTCCTCCACGACCCTATATGACCCTAGCGCGCGTGCCCACCGCGACGCAGTAAGCGGCATCACAGAGCGGCATCACAGAGCGGCATCACAGAGCGGCATCACAGAGCGGCATCACAGAGACGCTCGGCGAGCGATGCCCACCAGCCGGCGCTGCATGCGCCTGCTCGGGAGCGCGGGCGACGGCCTGGGCTGCTGGCGATGAGCTGCCACGGCGGTGGTGGGGCGAGCGTTTCGTCCGGCGCAAGCTCCACGCCTGAGCGCCGTCCGTTGCGGGCGGCTACGCTGTGGAACCGGCCAGCTCGGCGAGCCGCGGCGCGACCTCACTGGCGAGCAGCCGCAGCGAGCGCTGCCAGAGGTCGGCCGGCACGTCGTGGCAGATGACCAGCAGTGTTCCGAAGCCGCCGACGGCGTCGTAGAGTCGGCGCAGCTTCTCCGCCACCGTGTCGGGGTCGCCGACGATCCAGAGGTGGTCGAGCATCCAACGGGCGTCGATCTGCGCTTCGGGCGTCGGGTCGCCCTCGTCCTTCAGGCGGTCGAGCCGGCCGCCGCTGCGCAGCAAAGGCCCCATGTACTCGCTGAACGCACGGCCGAAGAAGCGCAAGGCTTGCTCGCGGGCCTCCGCAGTCGTCGGCGCGACGTACACCTCGCGGGCGATGCGCCACTGCGCGCGATCGGGCGTACGTCCGGCGCGCCGCGCCGCGGCGTCGACCGCGGCCCAGTGCGTGCGCAGGCCGGAAACCGAGAGCATGTTGATGCTCATAGGGATCCAGCCGTGCTCGCCGGCAACTTCGAGGGTCTTCGAGTTGGGTGAGCTGCCGGCGACGGCGATGGGCGGGTGTGGCCGCTGGTAGGGCTTCATGAAGAGGCCGGTGCCGGGCACGCGATGGCACTCGCTGGGCCAGACGCGCCAGTGGCGGCCCTCATACGAGAACTCGCCCTCGCTCTGCCAGAGCCTAAGGATGAGCTGGATGGCCTCGCGGGCGCGGTCGCGTGCCTCGTCGGCCGTCAGCCCGAAGGTCGAGATGTCGGTGAGCAAGGCCCCGGGGCCGATGCCGAACTGGAAGCGGCCTTTGGCTAGGTGGTCGAAGCAGGCGATGCGGTGGGCGATGACAAAGGGGTGCTGGTAGGCCAGACACGAGACGCCGGTGCCGAAGATGATGCGCTCGGTCAGGGGGATGGCCTTGGCCATGAGCAGGTCGGGCGCGACGATATTCTCCCAGGCGCTGGTGAAGTGCTCGCCGACCCAGGCCTCGCGGTAGCCCAGCTTGTCGGCCAGGACGATCGTGGCCAGGTCCTCGTCGTAGCATTGGGTGACCGGCTTTTCTGGCGGATGCAGCGGCATCATGAACAAGCCGTAGTCCATCGCTCTCCTCTGGAATCGCCCGGGGCTTGCCCCGCCCCGCCCCAGGGGAATCTTCCAAAAGGAGGATCCTCCAAAGGGGGCTACGCCCCCTTTGGATTCCCCCTCTTGTCCCCAGATGGCCGACGAGCCAACGCCCATTGTCGGGAGAACTAGGCGCCGCCGCGCTCAGCGGATGCCGAGCACCTCGTTGAGCCGGTGGCGGAAGAGGTAGGCGCCCGTGACCTGCGCCAGCTCGACGATCTCGGCGTCGCTGAAGTGCCGCCGCAGCCCGTCGAGGTAGGTGTCATCGATGCCGAGATGGTCGTAGTTGAACTTCTCAACGAAGCGCAGCGCCGTCTTCTCACGCTCGCTGAAGGGGCCGCTGTCCACGTCCGCGAGCTGCTGGACCATCTCCTCGCGGAAGAGATCGCCGTCATCCTTGTCCCAAGGATGGCGCAAGCACATTCAACGGCTACAGTGGTTGATGAAGGCGCTCTTGAGGCGGATGAGCTCCTTCAGCCGCAGGCCGAGGCGCCCCGGCGACCTATGCGCGACGCGGGCGAAGCCCAGCCAGGCCTCGTGGATCTCCGGCGTCTGCGCGAAGACGCGCACGATCTCGCGGTCCTCGGACCGCACGTTCTGGCCTGCCCAAGCGGGCAGCGCCTCAGGGGCGACCATCTCGACACGTGGCATAGCAGCTTCCCTCCTTGCGCCCTTCGAGCGCGTCTATCATAGCGTATCGTCGCGGCCCGTGGCGAGCGCGCCGCGCAACCGAGCGATCATGCAGCCGCACGTTGACATGGCCGCGTCCGTGTGCTAGCATCCGAGCATCGCCACGAGGCGATCGGTGGCAGCGTCGCGGACCGCCAGCATGGAGGCGCGCCGTTCCGCGCATTCGCGGGAGGTGATGGCCATGGCGTTCAGGATCAACGCGGTTGGCCCCGAGGGCGCGGAGCAGCTCCAAGCGGCACGGCAGGCGCGAAGGCGCCAGGGCGGGCCGGGCAATCCGGGCGGGACGCAGGCGGCCGGCCTCGTCGAGAAGGGCCCAGGCGTGAACCCGGGCGGGGCGCGGAGCATCATTGTCCACGACACCCAGCCCGGCGGGCCCGGAGGTGCCCCGGGCTCCGAGAAGATGGCCACGACGATCGAGAACCGGCCGACTCCGCCGGGCGGGACGCGGGGGATCATCGACGAGAACCTGAAGGGGCCAGGCGGCAACCCGGGCGGGGCGCGGGGCGTGATCATCGTCGACGGCCAGCCAGTAGGGGGCCAGAAGCCGAAGAAGCCGCTGGGCGGGAACATCGACGCCACGGCTTAGCCCCGCGCGTCGCGCCCATTCGGCGGCGCCGTCCAGGCGAGCACGCGCCGCGCGACGCGGTGCGAGAGCGATCGCGCGGCTGGGAAGCTCTCCCAGGCGCGGTAGAGAACGCGCTGCATGAGGGATGTCGTGGGCCGCGCCGCGACACCCCACTCGAAGACCATGGCCGCCCAGGTCAGGCCCGAGCCGATGGCCAGGAAGAGGACGCGCTTGCCCGGCGTCAGCAGGCCGGCCGCGGCGGCGTCGCAGATAGCGATGGGCACCGAGGCCGCCGACGTGTTGCCCACGTGCTCGATGTCGGAGAAGACGCGGTCGAGCGGGATCCTCGCCGCTTTGGCCGTCGCCTGCACGATGCGCGCGTTGCCCTGGTGGGGGATGACCAGGTCGATGTCGTCGACGGCCAGGCCGGCGCGGCGAATGGCCTCCTTGCCGGCCTTGCTCATCGTGTCGACGGCGAAGCGGTAGATCTCGTTGCCGCTCATGCGCAGGTAATGCTCGCGCGCGGCGACCGTCTCGGCGGATGGCGGCGTGCGGCTGCCACCGGCGGGGATCCACAGCAGCTTCTCGCCTGAGCCGTCCGAGCCGAGCACGAAGCTGAGCACCCCGGAGGGCTGGTCGGCCGGCCGCAGGACGACTGCGCCGGCGCCGTCGCCGAACAGGATGCAGGTGTTCCGGTCGCTGTAGTCGATAAAGCGTGTGAGGGTATCGGCGCCGATGACCAGCACCGTCTCGCCGGCCCCCGACTGGATGTACGACGCGCCGAGGGCCAGGGCGTAGACGAAGCCGCTACAGCCGGCGTTCAGGTCGAAGGCCCCGGCGCGCGGCGCGCCGATGGCGTCCTGCACGAGCGAGGCCGTGGCCGGCAGCAGGTAGTCCGGCGTCACCGTGGCGACGATCACCAGGTCGACGGCGCGGGGCGGCACGCTGGCGCACTCCAGGGCGGCGAAGGCCGCGCGCGTGGCCATGGTCGCGGTCGTATCGCGGGGGCCGGCGATGCGCCGCTCGCCGATGCCGGTGCGGCTACGAATCCACTCGTCGGAGGTGTCCAGGATGTTCGAGAGGTCCTGGTTCGACAGCACCTTCGACGGCAAGTACCGGCCCCAGCCGGCGATGTGCGCGTAGGCCGCCACCCGTCCCTCCGTTCGCGTGTAGCAGCTAAGCCTGGGCCGCGGTGGGCTCTTTGAGGATACGCACTTTGCGGATGCGGTGGCCGGCCGTCGTTAGGACCGATATGCGCGCACCCGGGATGGAGACCTCGTCGCCCGGCTGCGGCATTTTGCCCAGATGATGATAGACCAGGCCGCCCACTGAGTCATAGTCGTCGGCCTCGACGGCCAGGTCCAGCTCGCGGCGCACGTCGTCGAGGCTCACCGCGGCGTCGACGATGGCCTCGTTGTCGTCGAGGCGCTGGATCTTGGCCTCCTCGTGCTCGTCGCTGATCTCGCCGACGATCTCCTCGACCAGGTCCTCGATCGTCAGCAGGCCGGCCGTGCCGCCATACTCGTCGACCACGATGGCCATGGGGATGCGCTGCTCCTGCATTTCGTGCAGCAGGTCGTCGACGCGCTTCGAGTCGGGGACGAAGACCGCCGGGCGCGCGTACTGCGCCGCCAATCGGTCGCCCTCGCCCTGCCGGTAGGCACGCATGAGGTCGCGCACGTGCGCGACCCCGACGACGTTGTCCAGCGAGTCCTCGAAGACGGGCAGGCGCGTCTTGCCGCGCTCCAGCGCTAGGTCGAGCGCCTCCGTGACGCGCGTCTGCGCCTCGACGGCGACGACGTCGACGCGGGGGATCATGATCTCCCGCGCGACCGTCTCCTCCAGCTCCAGCACGCCGTCGATCATGGCGCGCTCGTCCTCTTCGAGGATGCCCTCCTCTTCGCCGACGGTGATGTAGGTGCGCAGCTCGTCCTCGGTGACCAGCGGGGCCTCGCCGCCCCGCGCCAGGCCGAGGCGGCGGAAGGCGGCCAGCGCGGCCGCCGTGCTGCCGCGCACGATGGGCGAGAACACGGGCTCCAAGAGGCGCAGGACCGGCGCCACCCACAGGGCCACGGCGTCGGGGTGCTGCGCAGCGAGCGTCCGCGGGACGAGCTGGCCGACAAAGATGACGAGCACGAGCGCCAGCACGGACGTCAGCGGCAGCGCCCAGGCGGACGGCACATAGGAGGGCACGATGCGCGCGAGCAGGGCCACCGTCGCGATGATGCCGGCGACGTTCAGGACCTCGATGGTGGCGGCGAGGGTGTTGGGGCGATCGAGCAGCGTCTCGACGATCTGCGCGCGGGTTAGCCCTTCGTCGCGCAGGCGCTGCATCCGCGTACGGTTGAGCGCCGTGAGCGCCGTCTCTGCGGTGGCGGCGAAGGCGCAGACGAGGAGCGCCAGGCCAAGCTCGAGCCACTCGGCCCAGGATGGCGGCTCCACCCTCACTGGCTCCCGGCGGGCCCCGCGCCGCGGCGGCGCCGCACGACCTTGGCCGGGATGCCCACGGCGACGCCCTCGGGCGGCACGTCGCGGGTCACCACCGCTCCGGCTCCGGTGATGGCGCCGGCGCCGACGTGCACCGGCGCGACGAGCATGGTATCGCTGCCCAGCGCAGCGCGGTCCCCGATGGTTGTCCGGCTCTTCTGCCGGCTCTCGCTGTCGAAGTTGCAGGTGATGGTGCCCGCGCCGACGTTGACGTCGGCGCCGACGTCGGCGTCGCCCAGGTAGCTGAAGTGGTGCATGTGCGTGCGCGCGCCGAGGCGGCTGTTCTTGACCTCGGCGAAGTTGCCGAGGAACACGCCTTGCTCCAGCCGCGCGCCGCCGCGCACGTGGCTGAAGGGCCCGACGTGCACGTCGTCGGCCAGCTCGGCATCCGCGACGACCGACGCGTCGACGACGCAGCGCTCGCCGACGACGGCGTTGCGTAGGCGGCTGTGCGGGCCGATGACGCAGTCGCGGCCGATGCGCGTTCGGCCCTGGAGCAGCGTGCCGGGCAGGATGGTTGTGTCCGGCTCGACGACCACGTCGACGTCGAAGAAGCAGGAATCCGGGTCGCGCAGGGTGACGCCCTGGCGCATGTGCTGCTCGCGCAGCCGGCGCTGGATGGCCTGCTCGGCCTGGGCGAGCTGCACGCGGTCATTGATGCCCAGCGCCTCGACCGGGTCGCCCGCCGGCACGGCGACGACGCGGCGACCCTCGCTCACGGCCGCGGCGACGAGGTCGGTCAGGTAGTACTCGCCGTTGCCGCGGCGGGGCAGCCCGCGCAGGCACGGCCAGAGCCAGTCGGCGGCGAAGCAGTAGACGCCGCTGTTGATCTCGCGCAGCGCACGCTGCTCGGGGCTGGCCTCGCGCTCCTCGAGGACGCCGACGACCGTGCCGTCGCGACGTAGGACGCGGCCGTAGCCGGTGGGGTCGTCGACGACGGCACTGAGCAGGGCCAGCGCTGCGCCGTGCTCGCGCCGCGCGGCGACCAGGGCGTGGAGCGTGGCTGGCTGGAGGAGCGGTGAGTCGCCGTAGAGGACCAGCACCTCGGCGCAGCGCCCGGCCAGCAGCGCCTCGGCCTGCGTGACGGCGTGGCCGGTGCCGAGCTGCTCGGCCTGGTAGGCGTGCTGCGCGGCGTCGCCCAGCGCGGCGCGGACCTCGTCGGCGCCGTGGCCGACGACGACGACCGTCTGCGACGGCTGCAGCGATCCGAGCGCCTGGAGGACGAACCAGAGCAGCGGCCGCCCGGCGAGGTCGTGCAGCACCTTCGGTCGACGGGAGCGCATGCGCGTGCCCTGGCCGGCGGCGAGGACCACGGCGCCGAGCGTGCTGGGCGGGGCCGCGCGCGTGGGAGGGTCGGGCGGTGGGACGACGTAACGCGCCGGGGCGGTCGGCGATTCGCCGACGTCGGAGGGCGCGGTCATCGCTGTGCTCCGTCGCTGACGCCGGCCGGGCTGGCGTGACGGGATACGTGAGCGAGCGCCCGACCTGCGCGCAGAGCCGCCGCGCTGGGGGAAGGGAACGCTATCATCCTCGCTGCTTTCGCCACCGCTGGCGCGGCGCGGGTGGTCGTGCCTAGCCAAGCGGCAACATTATAGCATGCGGTCGTCATCGCCCGAAGGGGCGACCACCGCGGGACTAAAGGGGAACCTAAAGGGAGCGAAGCCCCCTTTGGGAACCGTTCTTGGGGTGGGGTGGGGCGGCCGGTCAGGGCTGTTTTCAGATTAGCGTGACCGTGGCGAAGGCATCCCAGCCCTGGCGGTGCAAGGCGGCGACACACCGCTGCGCGACGCCGCGCGACGGGCAGGGGGCGAACCACGCCGGCCCGGCGCCGCAGAGGCAGACAGGCGCCGCGCCGGCGTCGCGCAGCGCGCGCTCGGCGGCCGCGGCCGCGGGGAAGAGGCGGCGGGCCACCGCGCTGAACGCGTTCCAGAGCGGCAGACGGTGCAGCGGCTCGCCGTGCGCCAGGCCATCCCGCACCGCGGCGACGCGACTGCCGTCGCCGAAGTCCGCCGGGTTGAGCGCGGCGTACATGCGGCGCGTTTTGTCGGCCAACGCCAAGCGCGGGACAACCACAACCAGCCAGGTCGGCGCGGGCGCCAGCAGCGAGGCGAGCAGCTCGCCGCGGCCGCCGGCCAGCGCGGTCGGCCCGTCGAGGAAGAAGGGCACGTCGCTGCCCAGGCGCGCGGCGATGCTCGCCAGGGCGGCGTCGTCGAGCGGAAGTGCCCAGAGCCGCCGCAGCAATAAGAGGGCCGTCGCGGCGTCGCTGCTGCCGCCACCCAGCCCGGCGGCAACCGGAATGCGCTTGCGCAGGCTGATCAGCGCCCCGCCGGGCGCATTTGCCTCGGCGGCGCGCAGGGCCTCGGCGGCACGCAGGGCGAGGTTGTCGGCTCGCAGCGCCGCGTCGCCGGTGCGCAGCAGCAGCCGCCGCGCTGCGCGGACGCGCACAGTGTCGTGGAGCGCGACGCGCTGGAGGATCGTGCGTACCTCGTGGTAGCCGTCGGCTCGCCGTCCCAGGACCTCCAGCGCCAGGTTCACCTTCGCGTGGGCGTAACCCACGAGTGACGAGTGAAGAGTGACGAGTGAAGAGTGGGGGTGAAGCGGGGACTCATCACTCATCACTCATCACTCATCACTAAGTGCCGGCGCTGTGCCTCGACGTAGAGCTCGCCCCACTCGGGCAGCGATAGGGTCTGCGGCCGCCGCCGCGAATCGATGCCCGCGGCGGCGAGCGCCTCGGCGACCGCGCGTGGCTCGCGCGCGAGGCCGGCGGCCAGGCTGTTGCGAAGCTGCTTGCGCGGCAAGCTGAAGCCGGCGCGGACCAGGGCGAAGAAGGTCCGCGCCGGCACGGGCAGCGCCGGCTGTGGCCGCACGTCGAGGCGCACGATGGCCGACATGACCTTGGGCGGCGGATAGAACGCGCCCGGCGGCACCTTGGCGACGATGCGCGGCGCGGCGTAGAGCTGCACGCCAACGCCGAGGATGCTGAGCGCGCCGGGCGCGGCGACGATGCGCTCGGCCATCTCCTGCTGGAGCATCACGACGAGGCGACTGGGCTGGCACGGCGACTCCAGCAGGTGGCGGAGCGTTGGCGCGGCGACGTTGTAGGGCAGGTTGGCGACGACCTTGTAGCCGCGGTGGCTGAAGAGCTGGCAGAGGTCGAGAGCGAGGATGTCGCCGTGAATAACTTCCAGTTGGGGCGCCTGGGCGCGCCAGGCGGCTAGGCGCTCGGCGAGCGCGCGGTCCAGCTCGACGGCGACGATGCGTCGGACGACCGGGAGTAGCGCCTGGGTAAGGATACCCAGCCCGGGGCCGACCTCGAGCACCGTGTCGTCCGGGCCAAGCTCGGCCGCGGCGATGGCCCGGCGGACCGGGCCGAGGCTCGTCAGGAAGTGCTGGCCGAGGCCACGCCGCGCACTGACACCGAGTGCACGTAGCAGCGCCGCCGGGCGCTGTGCGGCGAGGAGCTCGTCGGGCAGCCCGTGGCCGGCGGCGTTCTCCGCGTCGCCGACTTGGCGCGCGCGGCGAGCGGGTCGCGGAGCGCTATCCTGCGCACTCGGCGTGGGCGGGCCGCGTTGCGCGATCCGCCGCCGTGGTCCGGATGGTCGGGACATCAGGAGGAAACGGGAATGGCCGTGCACCCGCCGTTGGCCCTACCC
>JACQUS010000147.1 GCA_016210125.1 Chloroflexota bacterium
GGCGGCGCTCGACTACGCGGCGCGCTATGCCGAGGAGCGCGTGCAGTTCGGCCAGCCCATCGCGCGCTTCCAGGGGATGCGCTTCAAGATCGCCGACATGGCGACGCGCCTGGAGGCGGCCCGCCACCTGGTCTACCGCGCCGCCAGCCTCGTCGACGAGCGCGCGCCGGAGGCCCCGGCCGTCGCCAGCATGGCCAAGCTCTTCGCCAGCGACACGACGATGTACGTGGCGACCGAGGCCGTGCAGATCCTGGGCGGGCACGGCTACACGCGCGACCACCCCGTCGAGCGCTACTTCCGCGAGGCGAAGCTCTGCCAGATCGGCGAGGGCACCAACGAGGTTCTCCGCCTGCTGATCTCCCGTCACGTGCGCGACGGCTCGCGCTAGGCGACGGAGAGGGCGCAAGGAGGATGGCCGGGGGTAGACATCGATCATCGCGGGGGCCATAATCGAGAAGGCGAGCGGCAGTCCGCGCGTCGAAAAGCCAATCCTGCCAGGAGGGGGGAGCATCATGCGTGGGACCCATAGCGCGTACGGCGTGAGCCGATGGTCCGGCATCGTCGCCATGGTCGTTGCACTGGTCGCCGCAATGGCGCTGCTGGCGAGCGCGTGCGCAGCGCCGGCGCAGCCGCAGCCAGCGGCCAAGGCGCCGGCCGCCGCGCCGGAGAAGGCTGCGGCGCCGGCCGAGAAACCGGCGGCCGCGGCGCCGCAGCCGGCCGCCCCGGCGGCAAAGCCGGCCGCCCAGGCGCCGAAGCCCGCCGCCCCGGCGGCCGCCAAGGTGCTCAAGATCGGGGCCGCCGTGCCTCGGACCGGGCAGTTCCACCTCGAGGGCGAGCTGATCAAGCAGGGCTACGACCTCTGGGTGAACACGGTCAACGCCAAGGGCGGCATCAAGGTCGGCAACGACACCTACACCGTCCAGTTCACCATCTATGACGACGAGAGCGACAAGAACACCACCGCGCGGCTCGTCGAGAAGCTGATCACCGAGGACAAGGTCGACTTCATCTTCGGTCCGTTCGGCAGCGCGCTCACGCTCGCCGCGCTGGCGATCACCGAGAAGTACGGCAAGATGTTCGTGAACCCGTCGGGTAACGCCGATGCCATTTTCGAGCAGAACGCGAAGCTGATGGTCGGCATCATCCCGCCGGCGAGCATCCTGGTCAACGCCGTGGTCGACATGCTCGGCAAAATGAGTGATCCGCCGAAGACGGTCGCCCTTGTGAGCAAGAACGACTTGTTCGGCCAGACGCAGCGCAAGGGTGTCACGGAGTACATCAACAAGCTCGGCACCATGAAGATCGTCTTCGACAGCGCCTACCCGGCCGAGGCGAAGGACTTCGCGACGCTGCTCGGCCAGATCAAGGGCTCGAACGCCGACGTGATCCTGCAGCTCGGCCACGCCGAGTGCGCGCAGTTCTACGCCCAGATGCGCCAGCTCGGCGTGGCGCCGAAGGCCTACTTCTGCTCCGGCCTGCCACCGACGGACTTTGCCAAGGTCGTCGGCGAGGCGGCCACAGGGGTCTACGGCTACATCCTCGGCTGGGATCCGCGGGTGCCCTACTGCGACGACGTCATCGGCTGCTCGAAGGACTACGAGGCGCGGCACAAGGAGATCAATAAGAAGGACTCGCCGCCGAGCTACGTGACGGTCAACGCCGCTGGCGCCGGGGTGCTGCTGACGAAGGCGCTCCAGACAGCCGGCTCGACCGATCCGAAGGCCGTCCGCGACGCGCTCGACAAGATGAAGGTGACCATCGGCGCCGGGCCGGTGGACTTCGACCAGGTCGGCCGCAACCGCGCCGGGGCCGTGGCCGTCACGCAGATCTATCCCGGTGGCAAGGTGGAGCTCGTCTGGCCACCGGCGCGCCAGACGCAGAAGCCGATGTATCCGGCGCCGGCGCGGTGAGGCGCGAATACGATATCCGCGTGAATAGCTGCGCTCTAATGCGTGGCGCGACGGGGAGTGCAGAGGTCGCCCGCGGCGACCTCTGCGGTAACTCTCTTGGGGTGGCGTGGGGCGCCGCCTTACGCAAGCGGTCTGGAGGAAATGGTATAAGCCGCCCCGCGTGAGGCAGTGTACCGGTAGTCGGACATCAAGAGGCCAGGCGCGCTTCGCCCCAAGAGAGGTCCCCGGCGGTCGCCGCGGGAGCCGGGCGACAGCGCGAGCCCGCGGCGCCCAGGCGGCCGCGACTACTCTGCGCCGGCCGAGCCGGCCGTACCGGCACGTGCGCTCGCCGCGAGCGGCCCGGCGGCGGCCGAGCCTAGCCGTCAGCTTGTCGCCGGGCCTCCCACCGGCGAGCCGCCGATCACCTGGCCGAGCAACTCCTCCTCGTAGGGGCTCGGCTCCGTCGGGCCGCCATCGGTGATGTCCTCGCCGTTAGCCTCGGCCCGGCCGCGCTCGATGGCCGAGATCTCCACGTCGTCGAAGCGCGCCTTGAGGAGGACACGCCAGGGCGAAACCGAGATGATGTACCGGTCCGGCACACAGAGCAGATAGTCGGCACGTCCGTGCCGCACAAGGATGGCCGTGCCCTCGCCGCAGCGCTCGTCGACGAGGACCTCCTCTACGGTGCCCAGCGGGCCGTCGCTGCACTCGACCAGCGCCCCTGGGAGAATCTCGTATGGCATAGCAGCGCTCCCCTAGGGTCCCACGACGGCGTGGGACCGACGATGAACCTGCACCGCCGTGTCACGAGTCTGCGTCGATCCTTCGAAATGCCATGTTTACTCACATGCCCGGAGTGGCGTGATCACGCCCCAGCTCGCCGCGAGGCCGCAACCCTTCGAGGAAGGTGAGCGCGACGGTCCGCGCCAGCCCTTGGTCGTGGAGATGGCGGAGGTCGTCGCGCTGCAGCACGTCGCGCATGATCACGAAGCCGAAGAGCGCACTGTAGAACGTCTGGGCTGCGAGACACGGATCGGCCGACGCCAGCCGCCCGGCGCGCACCTCGCGGTCGAGGTAGTGCGCAAGCAGGGCCACCAGCTCGAGCGCCACATAGCGATTCATGAACGCCCGGAAGCGTGGGACGGTCTCCATGCCGGAGAGGACGATGCGAAAATGCCGCAGCAGCCGCCGAAAACCGGCGAGGTACTCCTCGGCCACGCGCTCGAGCACGACCTCGGGCTCCAGCCCGGCGAGGTCGCGTAGGGCGAGATGGATGCGCGCCGCGGGCACGACGGTGACGAAGGCCGCTTCAAGCAGCGCCTCTTTGTCGCGGAAGTGCCAGTAGATGGCCGCCTTGGAGACGCCGGCGCGCTCGGCGATGTCGGCCACGGTCGTCGAGGCGAAGCCCCGCTCAGCGAACAGCGCCAGCGCGGCCTCCAAGATGCCCTGGCGCGTCCCTTCGGTCTTCTCCGCCGGAATGACGACGCCTTGGGCCTCGAGCGCATCGCGCAGCGCGGCACGGCTGGGCACGTAGTTGAACAGTGTCGGCCGCGAGACGCCGGCCGCCTTGGCCACGGCGGACATCGTCATCCGCGCATAGCCCTCACGCTCGATCAGCTCGCGCGCGGCAGCCAGAATCTGCGAGCGGCGCTCCTCCTGGCGGCGGTGCGCCCGCGTCCGGCGCCCATTAGAAGAAGGGGAAGACGACGGCTCACGCGGGTGCGTCATGTCGGCACCGCCGAGGCCGGGAAGCCCAGGATGCCCTCTAGCGTGCTGCGGTAGTCTAGGCTCGTGCGCTGGTAGCAGCGGGCATTCTCGATGGCCAGCGCTCCCAGATTCGCCAGCGCGAGGAGGAACTCGATCTCGTCGCCGTCGAAGTGGTACGGCTCCGCGGAGTAGGTGCGCAGCACGCCGATGATCGTGCTCTTGGCCCGCAGCGGCACACTGAGCACCGAGCAGATGCCCTCGCGGGCCGCCTCCTCGGGATACTGCCAGCGCCAGTCATTGGCCACGTCGGCGATTTGAACGACCTGCCCAGCCATCACCATGCGGTCGATGGGGCTGTGCTCCAGCCTGACCGGACCTTTCGCCAAGTAAGCCGGCCCCAGCCCATAGACCGCGGCCTGCCGCAACTGGTTGCCATCCGGAGCCAGCAGACGCAGCGAGCAGGCCTTGAGCCCGGTCGCCTCCGTCACGCTCCGCACGACCTCGCTCAGCACCTCTTGGAGCTCCAGGCTGGAGTTCACCGCCTGGGCAACGTTGTACAGCGCGTGGTAGTAGTCGCGGTAGGCTCGCGCCATGGCACCCTCCCGGCTTGCGCTACGCCGCGCAAGAAAACGGACGCTCCGCACATCGCCGCTAGCCCCGCCGCCATCAGCGAGGCCGCTTCAAGCCTGACCGGAAACCCGACGCCGCCGATACTCGGTGCCTACACTCGGTACCTATACTCAATCCCTAAACTCGGTGCCACGTTACACAGCCCCACACAGCCTCGCCTGCCAACTTGGGGAGCGTGGCGACGAACCATCCGTGCTCGCTCGTCCTGCTGCGCCTCGCCTGTTCCGGCTTCGGCTTCTTCGCTCCCGTCGGCCACTCGGAAGGGCGTGGCGGCCGAAGTGCGCGTATAGGGCCAGTATACGGTAGTGCGCGGCGCGCGCCGAACGGCTAGGCGTGCGCTGCGGGTGAGCTAGCGGCTGCGCCGTCGGGGCGCGTCCCACGGGCTAGGTATACCGCGATCCGCTCGACCAGCGTGCGCGCCTTCTCCTCGGGCGTGCCGGTGAGCAGCTCGCGCCGGCGCTCGACGGTCTCCGCGCGATCGACCCCGGCGACGACGGTGGCCGAGCCGCTCAGGCCGACCATCGCCGGATCGACGCCCAAATCGGCGGCGCTCCACACAGTGACGCCGAGCGGCTCGCCAGTGAGCCGCGCGAAGTCGATGAACCGCGGCTCGTTGGCGCCCACACGCACGGACACCACCGCCGGGAGCGGGACGGTGATGACCTCGTGGCCACCCTTCAGCTCGCGACGCGCCTTGAGCCGCCAGCGCTCTGGCAGAATCTCGAGGTCGGACCCGTAGGTCACCTGGGCCATCCCCAGCCACTCGGCGATGCCGGGCGGCACCTGCGCTGTCGCGCCGTCGGACGACTCCTCGCCGCAGACGACCAGGTCGCAGTCGCCCAGCTTGGCGATGCCGCGCGCCAGCGTGTACGAGGTGGGCAGCGTATCGGCGCCGCCGAAGGCGCGGTCGCTCAGTAGGTAGGCCGTGTCCGCGCCGACCGCCAGCGCCAGCTTCAGGTACTCGGCGAAGAACGGCGGACCCATCGAGAGGACGCTCACCCGGCCGACGTGCTTCTCCCGCAGCGCCAGGGCGAACTCGAGGGCATTCACGTCGGGGGGGTTGAACTGCTGGCGCGCGTTGGCGCGATCGAGCGTGCGCGTCTCCAGGTTGACCTTGACCTCCTCGGGTCGGGGCACGACTTTCAGGCAGACGGCGATGTGCGGCGTGCGCATGGCGTTCACCCGCTTTCCAAGGCTCGAACCTGCTTGATTAGGGACGGCAGCACGCTGAACAGGTCGTCGACGATGACGTAGTCGGCCTGCTCGAAGATCGGCGCCTCCTCGTCGGAGTTGATGGCCACGACGCACTCGGCGGCCTCGACGCCGACGGTGAAGTGCATCGCGCCCGAGACACCGCAGACGACCGCGAGCTTCGGGCGCGTGACGTAGCCGGTCTGGCCGATCTGGCGCTCGCGCTCGATCCAGCCCTCGTCGACCGCGACGCGCGTGGCGCCGACCTCCGCGCCGATGAGTGCGGCCAGCTCCCGCAGCGGGCCGAAGTCGCCGTGCGTTCCGCGGCCGCCGGCCACGATGCGCTCGGCCTTGGTCAGATCGAGTCCTTCGTGTAGCGCGCGCTCGACCACCTCGGTGCGGATCTCGTGGCGCGAGAGCCGGACGGGGACGCGCTCGATGAGGCCCCATGGCTTGGCGGTCAGCTCCGGCGGCGCGAAGATGCCGGGCCGAACGGTGGCCATCTGCGGGCGGTGCTCGGGGCACTTGATGATCGCGACGACCCCGCCGCCGAAGCCCGTGACGCGGCCGAGCAGCAGCCCGGTCTCCGCCTCCAGCTCCAGGCCTGTGCAGTCGGCGGTGAGGCCGGTGCGCAGCCGCACGGCCAGGCGCCCGGCGAGGTCGCGGCCGTTCGGCGTCGCCCCCAGGAGAAAGATGTCCGGCCGCCGCTCCACCACGATCTCGCCGACGACCTTCGTGTACGCATCCGTGGTGTAGACGGCCAGCGCCGGATGCTCGGCGACGATGACGCGGTCGGCCCCCGCGGCGAGGGCCACCTGCGCCGCCGCCTCGACGTCGCTGCCCAGCAGCACGCCACTGAGCAGCGTCTCGGCCTCGTTGGCGAGCTGGCGACCGCGCCCCAGGAGCTCCAGCGCGACGCCCTCCAGGCGGCCGCTCTCCTGCTCCAGGAAGACCCAGATGCCGCTCGCCTCGGCCTTGGTGTAGCTCGGGGGAATCATCGCGCCATCTCCCTGGCCGCCGGCCGCGCCGTGCTGACGCCGAGCGCGGCGGCCACCACCTCGGCCACGTCGACGACGCGCAGCGGCGCTCCGCCGCCGAGCTTTGCGCTGTCCTCGAGGCAGGCGATGCAGTGGGGGCAGGTCGTCACGAGCACCTCGGCGCCGGTCGCGCGCGCCTGGGCGACCCGCAGGTCGGCGAAGCGCTGGCCGGCGGCCGTCTCCTGCCACATGCGCCCGCCGCCGCCGCCGCAGCACAGGGCCTCAGCGCGACTCTCCTCCATCTCGACGAGCTCGAGGCCAGGGATAGCGCGCAGGACCTCCCGCGGCGCCTCATAGAGCCCGTTGCGCCGGCCGAGGTAGCAGGGATCGTGGTAGGTCACGCGCATCGCCAGCGGCTGCTCGAACGTCAGCCGCCCGGCGGCGATCAGCTCGGCGAGGTACTCGCTGTAGTGCAGCGGCCGCCAGCCGCCCGGGTGGCCGTCGAGGAAGTACCGGTTGCGAAACATGTCGTAGCAGTGGGGCGAGAGGGCCACGATGGTGCCGACCCCGGCCTCTGCGAAAAGGCGCTCATTGGCGGCTACGACCTGGCGGACGTACCCGGCCTGCCCGAGGTTGTGCGCCGCCTCGCCGCAGCAGGGCTCGCGGTCGCCCAGCGTGCCGTACTCGACCCCGGCCGCGCGGAAGATGCCCGCCAGCGCCCGCGCGATCTTCTGCATGCGCTGGTCGTACGACGCCGTGCAGCCGACGTAGTAGAGGATCTCCGACGTGGGGCCGAAGGCCGGCACCTCGAGGCCGCGCGCCCAGATCGAGCGCTGCGAGGGGGGGCGACCCCACGGGTTGCCGTCCCAATACATGCCCCACATCAGCGCATTGAGGCCCGCCGGCACGTGGCGGTGCTGCCAGGCAGCCTGGCGCAGGGCGACCATCACGCGGCTGATCGGCACGCCGCGCGGGCAGCGCGCCTCGCAGGCCGCGCAGGTCGTGCACAGCCAGACGGCGCCGTTCTCATGCGCCAGGCCAAGCTGCGCGCGCCGCATCAGCTTACGCACGCTCAGCCCCTCGCCGCTGACGAGGCCCCACGGGCACGTGGCCGTGCAGGCCCCGCACTGGAAGCACGGCGCAGCCGCGCCGTCGGTGAGGCGAAGCAGCTCCTCGCTCAGCGCGTCGTCGAGGAGCACGGCGTCTGCTGGCGCTACGCTCAGAGCCATGTCACACCCCTGTCAACTGGCGGGTGCGGCCGCCGACCACCTCGGCCATCTCGCGAATCTTGGCCGCGAACTGCTTGCCCTCGGCCGCCGAGACCCAGTGGAGCTGCAGCCGCTCGGGCGCGATGCCCTGGCGGGCGAACTTCTGCCGCCACAGCTCGAAGCGCTCGACCGTGCGGTTGTTGGCGTTGATATAGTGGCAGTCGCCAAGGTGGCAGCCGGTGACCAGCACCGCGCCGGCGCCCCGCTCGAACGCCCGCGCGATGAAGTCCTCCTCGACACGTCCGGAGCACATGCTGCGGATGATGCGCGCCACCGGCGGGTACTGGATCTTCTCGATGCCGGCCTGGTCGGCGCCGGCATACGAGCACCAGTTGCAGGCGAAGACCAGCACCTTCTCCTCGGGCAGGTCGGCCAGCGCGGCGTCGATCTGCGCCAGGATTTGCGCGTCGGTGAAGTAGGGCATGGTGATGGCGTCGAACTCGCACGCCGCAGCGCAGGTGCCGCAGCCCTCGCACGCCGCCTCGATGACGTGGGCGACCTCGTGCCGGCGCGTGCCGTTCAGCAGCTCGATGGCGCTGAAGGGGCAGGTGGCCTGGCAGACGCCGCAGCCAGTGCACTCGTTGGAGTCGATGCTCGCCGTGATCGGCTCCTTGGTGATCGTGTCGCGGGCCAGCAGGACGCTGGCCTTCGCCGCCGCGGCCAGCGCCTGCGCCACCGACTCGCGCACGTCCTTCGGCGCCTGGCAAGCCCCGGCGAGATAGATGCCGGGCGAGCCGGCCTCGGCCGGCCCCAGCTTCGGGTGCTTTTCGAGCAAGAAGCCGTCCTCGCTGTGCGCCACCTTGAGCTGCTGCGAGACCGTCTCCTGGCCCGGCAGCAGCCCGACGACGAGGACGAGCAGGTCGGTCGGCAGCGCTATGGCGCGGCCCAGCAGGTGGTCGCGGAAGCTGACGACCCCGTCCTGGTAGGCCAGGGCCTGCTCGGGTGTCGCGTCGGAGTCGAAACGGAAGAACTGCACGCCGGCGCGCATGGCCTCCTCGTACAGCTCCTCGGCGTGGCGGCTGAAGGTGCGGATGTCGCGGTACAGCACGCGCACGTACTTGCCCTGGCGCCGCAATGCCAGCGCCTGCTGGATCATCGAGGCGCAGCAGTAGCGCGAGCAGCCGCGCTCCTCGTTGCGCGAGCCGACGCAGCCGACGAAGGTCACGCGCTTCGCCGCCACATTCGGCAGCAGCGCTTCGAGCTCCAGGTTGGTGATGACGCGCGGGTCGCGGCCGTAGTCGAAGCCGCTCGGGACGTAGGGCACAGCGCCGGTGGCCATGACGACCGCGCCGGCCTCGATCTCCTCGCCGTCGGTCAGGCGCGCCGAGTAGTGGCCGATGTGCCCGCCGATGAC
>JACQUS010000156.1 GCA_016210125.1 Chloroflexota bacterium
GGGCTCGCCGGTAGCGCTCATCGAGGCGCTGGCCGCGGCGCGGCCGGTCGTGGCCACGGCGGTCGGCGGCGTGCCGGAGGTCGTGCTCGACGGGCAGACCGGGCGGCTCGTCCCGCCGCGCGACCCCGCGGCGCTCGCCCGCGCCGGCGGCGCGCTGCTGGCCGACCGTGGCACGGCCGCGCGCCTCGGCGCGAGCGGGCGGCAGCACGTCTACCCGCGTTACGACGTGCGCCGTCTGGTGCGCGACGTCGACGCCCTCTACTGCCAGCAACTTGCACTGGCACGGGTGGTGTGAGTCGACCGCGGCGACGCGGCACGCGCCGGGACGGCGAGTCAGGCGCACTGAGGCCACCTTTCGCTTAGGAGGACGGGCGGGATGCTTGCAGTCGCCCCACCCCTGGCGGCGTGGGCCGGCGCGTTCCTCGTCGCCGCGCTGCTGACGCCTGCGGCGATGTGGCTCGCCCGGCGAATCGGCGTGGTGGCCAAGCCGCGCGCCGACCGCTGGCACCGGCAGCCGACGCCGCTGCTCGGCGGGCTGGCCATCGCTGGCGCGTTCTTCGCCGTGGCCCCGTGGGGCCTGGGCTGGGACCAGCGCGTCGCCGGTATCTTGCTCGGCGCGGCCCTGATGGTCGCCCTGGGGCTGTGGGACGACGTGGCGCACCTGCGGCCGGACGTCAAGCTCGCCGCGCAGATGGCCATCGCCTGCGTGCCCGTCGTCGCCGGCGTGCGCGTCGAGCTGATCCCCGTCGCCGCCGTTGGCATTCCGCTGGCCATCGTCTGGATCGTCGGCGTCACCAACGCCTTCAACTTGCTCGACAATATGGACGGCCTGGCCGCCGGCGTGGCAGCCGTCACGGCGGCCACGTTGGCCCTGCACGCGGCGCTGCTCGGCCAGACGCAGCTCGCCTACGTCGTCGCGGCCCTCGGCGGCGCGGCGACCGGCTTCCTAGTATTCAACTTCAACCCCGCGCGCGTCTTCATGGGCGACAGCGGCAGCCTGCTCCTCGGCTACACGCTGGCGACGGTAGCCCTGTGGGGAACCTACACCATGGCCTCCAACGTCGTGCTCGCGCTGGCCGTGCCGGTCGTGGTGATGGCGCTACCGATCCTCGACACCACGGTGGTGACGCTCCAGCGCGTATGGCACGGGCGCTCGGTGGCGCAGGGCGGCCGCGACCACCTGTCGCACCGCCTAGTGGCGCTGGGGCTCTCCGAGCGCCAGGCCGTGCTCGTGCTCTACGCCATTGCCGCCGCGGCCGGCCTCCTGGCGCTGTCGGCGACCTTCGTGCTGGACCTGCTGACGGCGGTGGTCATCGGCGCGACGCTGGCCATCGCCGTGGCGCTCTTCGGCCTCTTTCTGACCGAGGTGCGTGTCTACGGTGACGAGGAGGCGACGCGGGCGGCGGCGCGGCCGCGGACGATCCTCTTCGCCCGGTGGCTCTACAAGCGGCAGATGGCCGAGCTGCTGCTGGACTTCGTCCTGGTGTGCGTCGCCTACCTGGGCGCGTACCTGCTCAAGTTCGAGGGCACGCTGACCGGCCCGTTCATGCAGCAGTTCGCCGCCTCGCTGCCGTATGTCGTAGCGCTGAAGCTGGTCGCCTTCCAGGTGCTGGGCGTCTACAAGCCCGTCTGGCGCTACGCCAGCGTCGGCGACCTGCTCACCGTCGTGCGCGCCACGGTCCTCGGCTCGCTGCTCAGCGTCCTCGCGGTGCTCGCCGTCTTCCAGTTCGAGCTGTTCTCGCGCTCGGTCTTCGTCATCGACTGGCTGCTGCTCGCCGTGCTGATGGTCGGCGCGCGCCTGTTCCTCACCGCGCTGCGCGATTGGGCCGCCCGCCTGCCCCGCGCCGGCGCGCGACGCGTGCTCATCGTCGGCGCCGACGACCGTGGCGCGCTCACCGTGCAGACGCTGCTGCGCGACCGACGGCGGCATTTCCAGCCGGTAGGCTTCGTGGACGACGACCCAGCGAAGCGCAACCGCTCGGTCTTCGGCCTGCCCGTCTTAGGCGGTCTCGCCGCGCTGCCCGAGCTACTGGGCCAAGAGGAGATCGACGAGGTCCTCGTCGCGACGTCCGACGCCGCGGTGGCCGAGCGCGTCGCGGCCATCTGCGGCGCCGCCGCGGTGCCCTGGCGGGCGGCGCAGTCAGAGGCATGAGCTGGTCATCGCCCCAAGGAGCGGCCGGGCGGCGATTGGTTTCACCATAGCGAGATCCGTGCATGGTAACATGAGACGCTAACGTCGCACTCGGAGAGCCGAGGTTATAGCATGCCGTATGTGGTAGGACCCAAGGGCCAGGTGGTGATCGCGAAAGAGATTCGTGAACGGCTAGGCATTCAACCCGGCTGGCTCGTGCTCCAACGGCTTGCCGACGACCACGTCGCGCTCTATTTCGTTCCTCCCGAGCACGACCGGTCACTGAAGGGCAGTCTGGCGCCGTACACCGACGTGCGCATCGCCCCTGGCGAAGCATGGGAGGGTGCCCGCGAGAGGGCGTGGGAGAACACGGCGCAGCGCGAGGTGTACCAGGCGGATACGGACAGGTGAGCGGATTCGTCGATACGAGCATCGTGGTCCGCTATCTCACCGGCGATCCCCCCGACCTTGCCGAAGAGGCGGCTCGCATCCTCGATGCCGACGTAGACCTGCACCTATCGGATGTGGTTCTGGTCGAGGCAGCCTACGTGCTGACGAAAGTTTATCGCGTTCCGCGCGACGCGGTCGTCGATCACCTGGTTGCCTTCATCCAAAAGCGCAACGTCGCACTCTTCGCTCTGGATAAGGGCACAGCGATCGAAGGGCTCCTGCTGTGTCGCCCGTCGGGCCGCGTCTCGTTCGCCGATGCCATGATCTGGGCAGCGGCGCGATCGTGCGGCATAAGAGCGGTGTACTCGTTCGATCAGCGGTTTCCCAGCAGCGACATCGAGGTCCACCGCCGGGGCTAGGGCCGTCACTTACCGGCTCACGACCTTCCAGCGCAGCAGCACAGACTCGCCGCGGCCGACCAAGCCGTTGATGCTCACCGAGACGATCATCAGCACGACCAGCGCGGCGAAGACGCCGCCCGTGTCGAACTGGTTCGCCGCGCTGGAGATCAGGAAGCCGAGGCCACGATTCGAGGCCATCATCTCGGCCACGACCGCGCCGACCAGCGAGTACGGTACGGCCAGCCGCACACCGGCAAACACCCAGGTCAGCGCCGACGGCACGACGATGGCCGAGAGCACCTGGAAGCGGTTGGCGCCGAAGATGCGCACGACGTCGACCAGGTCCTGATCGACCTCGCGCGCGCCGATGAAGGTGTTGTAGAAGACGAGAAAGAAGACAATGGTCGCCGAGAAGACGATCTTCGACTCGATGCCGATGCCGAACCACAGGATGAACAGCGGCGCGAGCGCCAGCTTCGGCAAGCTGTAGATGGCGATGATCAGCGGATTGATTAGGTCGCCCAAGAAGCGCGCGCGCCCCAGGACAAAGCCCACGACCGTCCCGGCCAGCGTGCCGTACACCAACCCGAGGATCATCTCCTGGAATGTGTAGCGCAGATGGAAGACCAGGTCCGTGCTGGGGAAATTGACGAGCGCCTCCCACGGGCTGTCGCCGACGACGGCCAGCTTGCGCAGCCGCGCCCAGACCTCCGCCGGCGAGGAGATCCAGAAGGGGTCGATCAGGCGCTCCGCGGCGTACTGCCACACGACGAGGATCGCGCCGACCAGAACGACGCGCGTAAGCAGCAACACGAGTCCACGCCGGCCCTTCGACGGGCGCTCGGCCAGCGACGGCGCGGCCGGTCCCGGTCGCTCGACGGGCAGCTCGACTTCCAGCGCTCGACTCATCGCTCACCCTCCGTTGGACGTCAGCGGTTCTCGTCGCCTCTGCGCACGTCCTCGCCCAACGCGGCCCACAGCTCCTCGAACAGCCTGCCGAAGCGCGGGTCGAAGCGCACGCGCGCGACGTCGCGCGGCCGCGGCAGGTCGATGTCCTTGATGAGCTTCACTCGACCCGGCCGCGCCGAGATGACGACCACGCGGTCGGCCAGCAAGACCGCCTCGGCCAGGTCGTGCGTGACGAAGATGATCGTCTTGCGGCTATGCTCCCAGATGCGCAGCGTCTCCTCGTGCATCAGCAGGCGGAGCTGCGCGTCGAGTGCCCCGAACGGCTCGTCCATTAGCAGCGTCTCGGGGTCGTTGACCAGCGTGCGCGCCAGCCCGACGCGCTTGCGCATGCCGCCGGACAGCTCCGACGGGAAGTGGCGCTCGAAGCCCTTCAGCCCGACGAGCTCTACGTAGTGGGCGACCAGCTCGCGCTTGCGCCGCCCGCGTAGGCCACGGATCTCCAGCGGCAGGGCGATGTTGCTCTCGACGGTGCGCCACGGCACCAGGCTGTCCTTCTGGGTCATATAGCCCACGCGGGTGTTGACGTCGCGGACAAGGTGGCCCTGGTAGCGTACCTCGCCGGCCGTGGGCAGCATGAGCCCCGCCGCCAGGTTGAGCAGCGTAGACTTGCCGCATCCGCTGGGGCCGACGATGCCCAGGAACTCACCGGGCCGCACGACCAGTTCGACGTGGCCGATAGCGTCGACGGGCGTGTCGCCCTTCCAAAAGCGCTTGGCGACGCCGACGAACTCGATCGTTGCGCCGGCGCTGGGCGCTCCACCGAGCCGCGCCGGCGGCGCAGCGCCAGTTGCCAACGAGGCCTGACCGCTGAGGTGGCGGTCCACTTGCGACATGGCTCGACTGCTCCGCTGACCATGGCTGCGGTAGCGTCCCTGCGGACGAACGCTTACATTCTACTAGATCGGCCGCACGCCGGCGTTGCCGCGGCGGGCAAAGCGAGGCGGGCGCACCCACTGCAGCAACGCACCGAGGCTCTGCTCCCGCTCTCCCGCGGCGCGCATCGTGACGTGTGCCTGCCGTCTGGCGTGCTGAGGCCGGTGGCCTTAGCGTCCGTGCCTCGCCACCTCACGCCGTGGACGCCGACCGCCCACCGCTGCTTGCCTACGCCCGCGCGCTATCCGCCGGCGGCCAGCAGCACGGCCAGCGCGCGCATATCGCCGACGTCCTGAAGCGTGGCCACACGGTCGACCAGGGCGTCCTGACGGGCGCGGTCTAGCGGCGGCCTGCCGAAGGCGCAGCAGTCGCGGAACTTGGCCACGACCTCGTCCCAGCTCATCGGGCAGTCGGGATGCCCGCGCACGGTCGTGACGGTCTCGCGGTGCAGCGCGCCCTCGGTCGTCTTGACCTCGACCGTCGCCGGGGCTAGGTACTGCCGCCCGGCGTCGCGCAGCACCTCGACCGTCGTGAGCCGCGCCAGGCGCAGCACGCGCGGGTCTAGCAGCGCCTCCTCGCCGTAGTTGCGCAGCGTGACGGCGCCGTGCAGCAGCGCCGTCACCGCGCCATAGACGACGCTGGCGAAGGCGGCCACGCCGATGGAGCCCTGCTGGGGCGGGAACGGCCGCGCGCCGAGGTCGTAGGCCAGCGGCGTCACGAGCAGGCGGATCGCCGCGATCTGATCGGGCCGGACGCCGTGGCGATGCACGAGCGCCAGCGCCGCGTCGGTCGAGGCGTGGACGAAGCCGGCGCTCGGGTAGGCCTTGAGCGTCACCTCGACGCCGGTGTAGTTCTCGCCGAGGTCGTCGAGGAGCGCGGCGCGGTCGAGGCGCCCGCGCTCGTACATCGCGAAGTAGCCGTACGGGCCTTCGAGCGGGCTGTCCGGCGCGGTTAGACCACGGGCTGCCAGGTACGCTGCGGTCACTGCGCCGCGTGCGGCGAAGCCGGGGTGCACGCGCTTGACCATGGCGCGGTCGATCATGGCCTGGCTCGTGCCGGCCACCTGGCTGTAGGCGATGCCCAGCGCGTGGTGGATGCCGCCGGCGTCGATGCCGAGCAGCTTCGCCGCCGCCACCGCCGAGCCCATGACGCCCAGCGTCGTCGGCCGCGTCCAGTCCATCGTCTCGGCGCGGGCGGCCTTGCCCAGGCGGCAGGTCACGTCCGCGCCGACCGCCACGGCCGCCAAGAAGGCGCGGCCGCTGATGTCGCCGCGCTGCTCCGCGACAGCCAGGGCCACCGGGACGACAATCGAGTAGGGGCGCGTCAGGGCGCGGTCGTGCACGTCGTCGAAGTCCGACTGCTGGGCATAGATGGCGTTGAGCAGCGCGGCGTGCGGCGCCGGCAGCCGCACCTGCGCGCCCAGGACGGTGCACTCCGCCGCGCCGCCCCAAGCGGCGAGCTGCTCGAAGACGGGCTCGCAGCCGCGCACGCCCGTGCCGGCGATGGCACTGCCCAGCGTGCTGAGCACGAAGCGCCGTGTCGCCTCGACCACGGCCGCCGGCAGGTGCTCGAACGTCGCCGCCGCCGCGTGCGCGGCGAGCGCGTGGCTAGCGTCCATAGGACGGCCCCTAGCGCGTCAGCCCCAGCTCCTTGGCCACCTTCTCGGCCACCGTGTTGTCCACCGCCTTGGCGAACGGGATCTCCTGGATCGGCTCGTTGCGCGCCTTGGCGAGCTGCGTGAAGTTGCTCTTGTAGCCGGCCTCGTCGATCACCGGGCTGCGCGCGAAGCCGGGCAGGTTGTTCTTCCACGCCAGGTCGAAAATGTCCGGCTCGATGTTGGCGAACTTCTTCTCGCGGATGAGCCGCTTGACCTCGTCCGGCTTCTCAGCGATGGCCTTCTGCGCCCTGCCCACGGCGCGCAGCGCGGCCTCGACATCGGCGCGGCGCTTGTCCAGACTGTCGCGGTGCACGATGTAGACCATGAAAAGCTGGCCACGCAGGTCCGGGACCTCACCGGCGTTCAGGTTCACGGCCTGGAAGGCGCCGAAGCGCAGCACCGCGATCTCAGAGGCCGGCGAAGCGCCGACGAAGGCATCGATCTGCTTCTTCTCCAACGCCGGCGGGAAGTTGGGCGACGCCCCCAACGGGACGAGCTGCACGTCGCGGTCGGGGTTGAGCCCGCCGTAGACGATCAGCAGGTAGCGGGCCAGATCGTCGACGGCGCTCCGCGGGCCGACGATGGCTATACGCGCGCCCTTCAGCGCCTTGATCTTGTCGGCCAGTGGCGTCTGCGCTGTGAGCTTGTTCTTCTCGGCCCAATCCTTGCCGATGATGAGCATGTTGGCGTTCTGGTTCACCCCGGCGGCAATGGCGACGAGGGGCTGGTTCTTCTCGATCGCCGTGATGTGCGCGTTGAGGACGGTCATGCCCAGGAATGTGGAACCGCTGAGCACGGCTTGGGCCGCGAGCGGCGCGCCAGCCGGCTCGATCAGTTCGGCGTCGAACCCCTCCTCCTGGAACAGCCCGCTGTAGTACGTGTAGTACAGACTGGTGTACAGCAGGCTCGTGCCGGCCGTATTGACGACGATCTTCTTGCGCTCCTTCGCCGGAGCCGCCGGCTGCGGGGCCGGCTTGGCCGGTTGAGCGGCCGCCGGCTTCTCGGCCGGCTTGGCCGGCTGTGCGGCGGCGGGCTTCTCGGCCGCCGGCGCGGGCTTGGCCGGCTCGGCCGGCTTGGGGGCGGGCTGCGGCGGCGCCTGGCAGCCGAGCACGAAGGCCAGCACCGCCAGGCCCATCACTGCGCGGATCGCCACGCCCATCGGCGCGCGCTCCCTCGGCGATACGTGCCTCTCTGCGCGGATCATACGCTCCCTCCTTCTTGGCTTTCCAGCGACGCTCCCCACGGCCTCGTCTCCGCGGTGCCCGTGCCCCGGCGAGGAGTGGGCCGAGCTCCGGCAGGCCACCGTCTCGCCGGCCACAAGGCACGCGCGGCGAGTCTGGCCGGTCGTCCCCGGCCAGCGACGCGCCAGTCGGCGTGTAGCGCGCCCTGAAGCTCCCACCAGCACGTCCCATCGAACGACTACGACGGCGCTTCGCGGAGCGTGCGAGCGCTGTGTTGGCCGATTATCATCCCAAGGCCATACGCCGTCAAGAGACCACTTGCGGACAGGTAGCCATCCGGTGTATCGCCCGAGACGCCGACGGCGGTTCCCCCGCCAGCGTAGAGATTCGGAACGGGCGCGCCGTCGGGGCGCAGCACGCGACCGTGGACGTCGATCTTCAGCCCGCCGAAGGTGTGCGCCAGGCCCCCCGTGATCATGGCCCCATAGTAGGGCGGGGCCAGCGGACGCTCGAGCAGCTCGCGGCCGAGCCGGTCGCACCCACGCTCTACGCCGCGATTGTAGTCCTCGACGGAGGCGGCAAGCTTCGCCGCCTCCAGACCGAAGTGCCGCGCCAGCTCCTCGAGGCTGTCAGCACGCACGATCGTCCCGGCTTCGAGCGACTCGACCATCGTGTGCGCGTGGGCGTAGAGTCGCTGGATGCGCTCGTCCCAGATGGTGATGCCGATGCCGCCCGGCTGGCCGAGCACGACCCCGGCCCACTCCGAGTAGCCCTGGTCCTCACGCTCGAAGCGCTCAGCCAACCGGTTCACGACGATACCGCCGCTGATGACGACGCCGGGGTTGATGCGCGTTCCGGAGGTCGGATGGACATAGCCCAGACCCTGATACCCCTCTATGTGCTCGACGGCGGCCCCGACCTCCATGCCCCAGCGGATGCCTTCGCCGGTATTGCCCTGCGCACCGACGTATAGGGCATCGCGCATCTCGGGAATGTAGCGCCCTAGCATCTCCTTGCTCGCGCCGAAGCCGTCGGTGGCCAGCACGACGCGCTTGCACCTGATGCGCTGCACCTGGCCGTCCGGACCCACGAGCACGCCGATGACCTGCCCCTGGTCGTCGGTGACGAGGCCACGTCCAGGTGTGTTGTCGGCGTACACCACGTTGGGCAGCGCGGCCAAGCGCTCTCGCAGCGCGCGCACGATGGGCTTGCCCGATCGCGTCGGGTGCGCGTGCATGCGCATGCGCGTGTGGCCGATGCGCCGAATCTCGGTGGCCAGCACGAGCGGCAGGCCGAGGTGGTCGATGAACCAGTGCACCATCTCGGCCGACTGCCGGCAGAGCGCCATGGTCACGGCGGGATCACTCCTGCCGTGATTCTTGCGCATGATGTCGCCGTACATGATCTCAGGCGAGTCGTCGATGTCGGCCGCCTGCTGGAGGCGGGTGCCGGCCGCCTGCAAGGTGCCGCTGGCCAACTCGGCGTTGCAGCCCCAGCGCTCGTTCTTCTCCAGCAGGACGACGTCCACGCCGCCGGCGTGCGTCGCCGCGTGCACCGCGGCCATCAGCCCGCAGGCGCCGCCGCCGACAACGACCACGTCAGTGTCGAAGTCCCAGCTCGTTGCCATAGCTCCTCCTGTGAAAATAGCTCTCGCGGCTACCCCACCCCACCCCAAAGAGAAAACCCAGAGGGGGCTTTGCCCCCTCTGGAC
>JACQUS010000149.1 GCA_016210125.1 Chloroflexota bacterium
GCCACGGGGGAAGCCAACGGCGCCGGGCACAGCGATCCGAGCGGCCTGCATCCGGAGCCGGTGGTCCAGGCGGACGCCGCCTACCAGGCGCCGTAGAGTCGTCATCGTCTCGTCTGATTCCTCGGCCTGCACACGGGGAGTGCCTAGCGCATCGCGCGGATGACTTGCGCGTGTTGTCGAGGTGACGTAGGGGTAGTTGCCCGTCGCTGCCGGTCGACAACGCGGAGCAGGACGAGCAGTTCGCACTCTGAGCGTGCGCCGGGCGACTCGCCGGCGCACGCACGACCGTTATCATCAGGTGAGCAGTCTTTCACCTCTACGGACGATCCGCACAGTATGAGCAGGAGATTCCAAAGGGAGCGAAGCCCCCTTGGAGTCTTCCCTTAGGCGGGGCGGGGCAGCCCGCCAGGGCGATTTTCGACCTAGGGCGTGTGGCTAGCGGTGGAAGCGAGGAGGGAGCGGGGGTCGGGCCATGCCGTCCGAGCGAGATCTCGTCGCGCACCTTCTGCGCCGGGCGGGCTTCGGCGCCTTCCCCGACGCCTACGAGTACTTCGCGGGCCAGGGCTTCACCGCCACGTTCGACTGGCTGCTCGACGAGCAGCGCCCTGACGACCCGGCGATCGCCGAGCTGCAGTACGACCTCGGCACCATCGCCGGCGTCAAGCGCTGGTGGCTGCACCGCCTCCTGCTGACCCGCCAGCCGCTGCGCGAGAAGATGGTGCTCTTCTGGCACGGGCACTTCGCCACGGCGAACCGCAAGGTAGGCAACCCGGGCTGGATGGCTCAGCAGCTCGAGCTGTTCCGCGCGCACGCGCTGGGCGACTTTCGCGCGCTGGTGCGCTCGGTGACCTACGACCCGGCGATGATGCGCTGGCTCGACCTGCACGGCTCGCACCGCCGCGTGCCCAACGAGAACTACGCCCGCGAGCTGATGGAGCTGTTCACCATCGGCCGCGGCAACTACACGGAGCAGGACATCAAGGAAGCCGCCCGCGCGCTGACGGGCTGGCGCCTCGACCAGGGCAAGCTGGTGTTCGATCCCGGTCGGCACGACGACGGCATCAAGACCGTGCTCGGCGAGCGCGGCAACTGGAAGGCCGACGAAGTCGTGGACATCGTCACCCGCCAGCCGGCCTGCGCGCGGTTCATCGCCCGCAAGCTCCTGGCCTTCTTCGTCTACGACGATCCCGAGCCGGGCGTGGTCGAGCGCTTCGCCGCAATCTTCGCTAGCAGCGCGTACAGCGTGCGCGCGCTGGTCGAGGCGATCCTGCGCTCGCCCGAGTTCCGCTCCGACCGCGCCTACCACGCAAAAATTAAGAGCCCGGTCGACTTCGTCGTGGGCGCGCTGAAGGACCTGGACGTGCGGACGGTGCCGGCCGGCCTGAACGTGGCGGCGTCCACGGCGGCGATGGGCCAGGACGTGCTCGACCCGCCGTCGGTCAAGGGCTGGGACGGCGGGTCGACCTGGCTCAGCGCCGGCTGGTTCATCGCGCGCTGCAACTTCGTGGCCGCGCTGCTGAGCGGCCGCCATCCCGACGGGCGGCCCTGGGTGGACACGATGCGGCTCGCGGCCGGCTTCGACGGCGGCTGGGACACCTACGGTATCGTCGAGCGCCTGGCCCAGCGGACGCTAGGGGCGGACGGCGGCGCGAAGGCGCTCGATCTGGTGGCGCAGGCCGCCGGCGACCTGACGGACGTGGCCAACCGCGGGCGACGCGACCAACGTGTCCGCGCCATCTTGCACCTCCTTCTCACGTCGCCGGCGTACCAGTTTCTGTGAGGGTCAGCATGCCGTTCACGCGCCGCGACTTCCTGACGCGTGGAGCCCTGCTCGTGGCCATGGGGCTCACCGCGCCGAGCTTCCTCACGCAGTCGGTCGAGGCGGCGCTGAGCGGGCAGAGCGGCCCGGCGCGGCGGCGCATGCTCGTCGTCGTGCAGCTCGGCGGGGGAAACGACGGGCTGAACACCGTCGTGCCGCTCGACCAGCCACGCTACTACACGCTGCGGCCGACGCTAGCTATCCCGCGCGCGGAGGCCCTGACATTGGCCGACGGCCTCGGCCTGCACCCGAACCTGGCGGCGCTGAAGCAGCACTACGACGCCGGGCAGGTGGCCATTGTCCAGGGTGTCGGCTATCCCAACCCCAATCGTTCGCACTTCCGCTCGATGGAGATCTGGGAGACGGCGAGCCTTGGCCCACCGGGTGCCACCGGCTGGCTGGGCCGCTACGTCGACGCCACCTGCTGCGGCACGGGCGCGCCGGCCGGGCCGGCCCTCCTGCCTGCGGTCAACGTCGACGGTAGCCTCCAGCAGGCCATGTGGACCGAGCACGCCTTCGTCCCGGCCATCGGCTCGCTGGCGGCCTTCCAGTTCCGCACCATCGACGGCGAGTCGCCCGACGAGCAGAGCGTGCGCATGGAGACCTTCCGCCGCATCTATGCCGAGACTACCACGCCGCGAGTCTATGACACGTTTCTGCGCCAGGTGGCCGTCGAGGCCTTCGACGTGTCCGCCTGGTTCGAGCGCATCGCCAACACCTACCGTCCGGCCGTCCAGTATCCCAACACGGGCTTCGCACAGCGGCTGCGCACCATCGCCCAGCTCGTGCACGCCGATCTCGGCACGCGCGTGTTCTACGTCGGCCATGGTGGCTTCGACACGCACGTCGAGCAGGCCCGCGACCACGCGGCGCTGCTGCGCACGCTGGCCGAGGGGCTGAGCGCCTTCCTGCGCGACCTCGAGGCCCGCGGGCGACTCGACGACGTGCTGGTGCTCTGCTTCTCCGAGTTCGGCCGCCGCGTGCGTGAGAACACCAACCGCGGGACGGACCACGGCACGGCCCAGCCGCTGTTCCTGCTGGGCGGGGCCGCCAAGGCGGGCCTCGTCGGGCCGACGCCGAGCTTCGACATTCCCGACACCGCCGACCCTGAGTACCAGATCGACTTCCGCTCCGTCTACGCTTCGGTGCTGGAGGAGTGGATGCTGGCGCGCCATGAGCCGGTGCTGGGCCACCGTTTCGCCACCCTGGGCCTGATGCGCGGCACGTCGCCGGCGCCGGGCGGCGACCCTCCGCCGGCGCCGCCGGCCGAGCGCCCGGCGCCGCTAGAGCGCATGAGCGCCGCCGGCGGCGGCTCGACCGTGTACGTGCCCAGCGCGCCGACGGCGCCGTGACGGGTCGGCGACGCCATCCGGCCGCACCACTTCCGCTGCCACGGCCGGGTTCGGCGTTCACGGTGGCGACGGTCCCCGCCGGGTGCGTGGCCATCTTGCCCGCGCGCGGGCGGAGGGGCGGGCGGGACGCCCGCGCTCCCGGTCCGCGCTGCACGGGAGACACCTGCGGCCCGGCCGATGGGCGCCGCTTGCCGACCGGCCTGTTTTGACGGCGCCCTAGCCCTACGGTAGAATCGCGGTGGTAGAGCAGCCGCCTTGGTATGGCCTGAGTAGCGCTCGCCATGCGCAGGTTCAGGCTCGCCGCATGCGGTGATGTCCGCGTCGGGCGTGGGCAGGCGACGCGGACCCTGCGCTGGGTGCGGTCGGGGAGCGCAGAGGTCGCCCGAGGCGACCTCTGCGATTCTGCCCCTGGGGTGCGGCGGGAACGACGCCGCGAGCGCCCGCCGCCACCGGCAAGCGCCACGACCACGTGGAGAAGTATAGGCATGGCGATGACTGGCCCCGAGCTTCGGCGTCTCTTTCTTGACTATTTCCGGCAGAAGGGGCACGTGGTGGTGCCCAGCGCGC
>JACQUS010000150.1 GCA_016210125.1 Chloroflexota bacterium
ATGCCGCCGCCCTTGCGCCGAACGCGGGTCGGGCACCGCAGCGAAGGCGTCGAGCAGACCCTGCACCATCGCTTCTGTGTCCATGCGCTCAGTGTGCCACTCTGTCAAAAGAATGGAAAGGCCCTGAGCGAACGAGTACAGGTGCTTGACAGCGAGTCTATCAATGTAGTAGCATCGCGCCGCTTGCACGGTCGCTGGGCCGTGGCGAGGCCGAACACGCGATGCTGTGAGAAGGAGTCGCGCGATGATCAAGAGGCGGAGTGTCGTAGCGTTCGTGGCCAGCCTGGTTGGGCTGGCGCTCGTGGCCTGCGCGGCGCAGCCGGCCGCGCCGGCGAAGCCCGCCGAGCCGGCGAAGCCGGCGGCTGCGGCCCCGGCCCCGGTACCTGCGCCGGCGGCGCAGCCCGCCCAGCCGGCCAAGCCCGCGGCGCAGCCCGCGAAGCCGGCCGCCGCGGCGCCGGCCAAGGTAGAGAAGGACTACGAGCTCAAGATGGTCGGCATCATGCCCATGGCGCACTTCTCGCAGAAGGCGATGCAGTTGATGGCCGACCGCATGAAGGAGCTGAGCGGCGGCAAGATCAAGGTCACGACCTACCTCGGCGGCTCGCTCTACAAGGACAAGGATGAGGTCGAGCCGCTACGCACCGGGGCCATCGACATCTCGTCGCACACGTACTCGAACTGGAACGCCTACGTGCCGGCCACCGAGATCTGGGACGTGGGCGGCCTGTTCCCCGGCGGCTGGGACCAGAAGCTCAAGGTGCTCGATGAGCTGATGAAGGTCTTCGATCCGGAGCTTCAGGCCAAGGCCGGCGTGAAGCAGATCGGCTGGCTGGCATACGGCGACCTTGGGACTCTCGGCAACAACGCCCGGCCGATCACCAAGCCGGAGGACCTCAAGGGTCTCAAGATGCGCGGCATCAGCCGGCGCATGGCCAAGTGGCAAGAGAGCCTGGGCTCGTCCCCGGCAGTCATCAGCTCGGCCGAGGTGTATACCGCGCTTCAGCGCGGTACCGTCGAGGGCGCGATGAGCGGCAGCACGACCTTCACCGACCGCAAGTGGATCGAGGTCGTGAAGCACGTAACGAACGTCGACGGCTTCGCGCACATGTTCTTCTACATCCACATGAACAAGAAGCGCTGGGACAGCATGGAGCCGGCCGCGCAGCAGATCGTCCTCCAGGCGACCCGCGAGGCGCAGGAATCGGCCAACAAGGTCGCGCTCGACGAGCACAAGAAGGCCGTGCAGGTCATCGCCCAGAAGACACAGTTCGTGCAGCTCTCGGCCGACGAAACCAAGCGCGTGTGGGCGCCGACGACCAAGGCAGTCGTCGAGGAGTACTTCAAGGACTCGGGCTCGCTGGGCCAGCAGATCAAGCAGCTTATCGACCGCACCAGCTAGAGCGACTGAGGGCCGAGGCGCGCAGCCACGTGCAGGCGTAGGGGCGAACCTTATCGCCCCCTGTAGAGGGGCAGACGCGGGCTTCGTCCTTGCGCCACCCCTGGTTGCACAGTGCTTCGGCGATGAGCCCGGAGTCCCACGGCCGCCGTGCGGGCCCGGCGCGGCGGCGTGTCCGACCTGGTGAGCGGCCGGCAGCGCAGCCTGTGCCTGGCTCGCTTGCTATGCGGCCGGGGCGCTCCCGTGGGCCGCGGCCCCTCGGGGAGCCGGCCGCGCGCCCGCACGCCGGCGCGTGCGGAGCCCGGCGCGGCGGCAGACGATCCACGACAGGAGGCGTATGGTGGCTAGCACCGCACGCGCGCCGGGGCAGAGACCGCAGCGTGGCCTAGGCGAGACGGTCGGTACGGCGATCGACCGCGCGAGCGACATCTCTGGCTACGTCGCAGCTTTCATCATGGTCGTTACGGCCATCATCATCACCTACGAGGTGGTCGTCCGCAAGCTGGGCGCGCCGACCACCTGGACGTTCGACTTCAGCAACTGGTTCCAGCTCGCCATCGTCTTCTTCGGCCTCGCGTACACGCAGCGCCAGCGCGCCAACATCCAGGTCGACATCTTCGCCCGCCGCCTGCGTATTCGCCGGCAGGTCGGGGTGCGCATCTTCGGCTGCGCCATCGGGATCGTCACCATGGGGCTGATGGCGTGGCAGGGAACGGTGATGGTGCTCGATGCCATCTCCACCAACCAGATGACACGCGAGATGACGCGCATCCCCGCATGGTGGACGATGTGGGTCATCCCCTTGGGGTCGCTCCTGGTTACCCTCCAGCTCCTGCGCCAGATGGCCTGGGACATCGCCTGGCTGCGCTACGGGACCGGCGGGACGCTCGAAGAGCTGGGGCTGCTCTCTCTGGAGGAGCGTGAGCTGCGTATGGCCTTGGGCGAGGAGTAGCCGATGGAACTGCTCGGGCTTTCCCTGCTGCTGCTGGCGCTCCTCGCGCTCAATGTCCCGATCGCCTTTGCGCTGCTCGGCGCGTCGGCCGTCGGCCTGTTCGTCTTCCAGGGCGGTCTGGGGGGTATCTACCAGATGCCCCTGCAGGGCTACAGCATCGGCCGCGAGTTCGTGCTCGTGGCCATTCCGCTCTTTATCCTGATGGCCCAAGTCCTCTCTGCCGGCGGTGTGGGGCGCGACCTCTTCGACATCGCCAGCAAGTGGCTGCGGCACTTCCCCGGTGGGCTGGGCATCGCCACCATCGGCGCGACGGCGATCTTCTCCGCGATCTCGGGCGCGGCCGTCGCCGCCGCGGCGACGATGAGCCTCGTCGCAATTCCGGAGATGCTCAAGCGCGGCTATCCCAAGCGCCTCACGCTGGGGCTGGTGGCCGTAGCCTCCGGCCTCGACATCCTGATCCCGCCGAGCATCCCGCTGATCCTGTACGGCGCGCTGGCGGACGAGTCGGTCGGCAAGCTGTACATCGGCGGGCTCGGCCCGGGTATCCTCTGGGCGGGGATGTACGCCGGCTACCTGGCGTACCTCGCGGCGCGGGGGAAGATCCAGGTCGTCGAAGAGCCAGCGACGTGGCGTGAGCGCTTCGAGTCCACCAGGAACGGCTTCTGGGGCCTCTTCATCCCCGTCCTGGTCATCGGCGGCATCTATAGCGGCATCTTCACCCCGACCGAGGCCGCGGCCGTCGGCGTAGTCATCGCCTACCTCGTCGTAGTGCTCGTCTACCGCTCGCAGTCGCTCACCGACCTCGTGAACGTCACCATGGATGCTCTCAAAGGCTCCATCATGCTCTACGCGGTGATCGTCGGCGCGACGGTCTTTGGCTATCTCCTGAACATCCTGCACGTCCCGCAGGACGTCACCGCCTGGGTGGCCAGCATGAACGTGCATCCGATCGTGGTCATCTACATCATCAACCTGCTGCTCATCATCCTGGGTATGTTCCTCGACGTGGCCTCGATCATCCTGATTACCGTGCCCATCCTGTACCCGGTGATCACCTCGCTGGGCTTCGACGGCGTCTGGTTCGGCGTGCTGTTCGTCGCCAACATGAACCTGGCGGTCGTCACGCCGCCGGTCGGCCTCTGCCTCTACGTCGTGCAAGGGGTGACGAAAGAGCCGCTGGACGAGGTGGTGCGCGGCGTGCTGCCTTTCTATTCGCTCATGGTGCTCGGCCTGATCCTGATGGTCCACTTCCCGCAGATCATCCTGTTCCTGCCGGACCTGATGGGCCCGCGCTGAGCTCGGCGCGCAGCCGCGCGCTGGCCGCTGCGTCGACGCTCAGCGTTGCCTCGGCGATGACCACGCCGTAGGCCTCGCGTGCGTGGGCGATGCTAACCTTGCCCCCGCGCGCGTCTGCCAGGACGCGCGCGGGGTCGCGCTCGTAGGCCAGGCCCCAGCCACCCCCGGCAGCGATGGTCAGCTCGACAAGGTCGCCGGGCTGGAGGGCCACGACGGCCTTGCCGTGCATCTCGACCGGTGCCTCTCCCACGCGCTGGAGGACCAAGCGTGAGGGTGCGCCGGGGCGGCCGCCGCAGAGGCCGTAGGGCGGGAAGCGCTGGCGGTCGCTGCGGCTGCGGAGCAGCCCCTCGCCCTGGCCGAGGTAGCGCCAGGAACGGCGGATCGCCAGGCCGCCGCGCCAACTGCCCGGCCCGCCGGAGTCGGGCACCAGCTCGTGGCACTCGACGCGGATCGGGAAGTTGGCCTCGATGACCTCCACCGGCGTGTTCGTATGGTTGACCTGCACGTCTGCCAAGCCGTCGACGCCGTCCTTGGCGCAGCGGGCGCCCCATGTGCCCTGCACCAAGTCCACGCAGAGGAAGGGCTCGCCGCGGCGCGTCCGCCCGCTGAAGCGCATGAGGTACGAGCCACCCTCGCAGCCGGCAATCGCGCCCTCGGGCACGAGGCGCGCTAGCGCCCCGATCACCACCTCGGCAGCGCGGTAGACGATCAGGCCGCGCTCGGAGCACGGCGCTGGTGGGCGCGGGTTGAGCACCGAGCCCGACGGAATGTCCACGTGCACGGTGCGGAAGAGGCCGCCGTTGTTGGGCGGGTCGCCCTTCAGGCAGCAGCGCACGACGAAGTGCACACCGCTTACGGCCTCGAAGGGCGGGAAGTTGATCGCCGCCGGCACCTGCGGCGAGGTGCCGGCGTAGTCGACGAAGAGCTGGTCGCCCTGCTTGGTCACCTTGGCGTGGAAGACGACCGGGTTGCCGCTAACGCCGTCGTCGTCGCAGTAATCCTCGAACTCGGCCGTGCCGTCGGGCCACTCGGCGATCTGCGCCCGCGCCAGCGTCTCGCCGTAGGCGAGCAGCCCGTCGAGGTATGCCTTCAGGGTCTCGGGACCATACGTCGCCGCCAGCTCGCGCAGCCCGGCCTCGCCGGTGGCCAGCGAGGTCACCTGGGCGTGGACGTCGGCGAGCAGCACGTCGGGGTAGCGGACGTTCAGCTCCAGCAGCTTCCACATCGTCTCGTTGGGCTGGCCACGATCGTAGAGCTTGAGCGGCGGAATGCGCAGGCCCTCCTGGTAGATCTCCGTGTTGTCGAAGGCCATGCTGCCGGGCACGCGCCCACCAACGTCGGTGTGGTGCGCCTTCGACGTGGCGTAGCCCAGTAGCACGCCGTCCGTGAAGACCGGCTTCATGATGTGGATGTCGTTCAGGTGCGTGCCGCCGTGGTACGGGTCGTTGACGATGTACACGTCGCCGGGCTGAACCTGGCCGGCGAACGCGTCGACGACCTGCCGCAGCACCGCGGGGACGGTGCCCAGGGCGTTCGGCTGGGTGATCGAGACGGCGATCAGCTCGCCTTGGGTGTCGCACAGGGCGCAAAAGAAGTCCTGCGCGTCCTTGATGAGCTGCGAGGCGCAGGTGCGCTCGAGGGTGAAGGACATCTCGTCGACGATTGCCTGGAGGTGGTTCTTGACCACCTCCATCGTGATGGGATCGAGGCCGCGCTCCTGCCACATCGTGTCGTCCCTTGGTGCGCCGATCTCGGCCGCGGCCCGCGCTCGGCGGTCGGCCGGCGCGCCGCACGCTAGCATCCTGCGGCCGGTGCTGTCAAGGCAGCCGGCGCGGAGCCCGGCCACCGGCCGCAGCCGCGGCAGGGCGGAGCCCTGCCGCACGATGGCTCGGGGCGCTGCCTACGGCCGGCCCCAGGGGACGAAGCGCATCGTCTCGTCGTCGGAGAGGATGGCGATCGGCGCGGGGTCGCCGCTCTTCAGCGTCACCACCTGGTCCATCGAGCCCGGCTCGAAGAAGACCTGGAAGGTGATGCTCTGCGGCAGCAGGTACTCCACGCGGCTCTCGCCGCGCACGAGCCGGAAGGGCCGGTCGTGGCCGCAGTAGAGGATGTCGCAGGTGTTGACGATCTTCTCGCCGCTGCGCTCGGCGGCGCGCTCGTCGAAGAAGATCAGGTACGGCTTGCGGCGGAGCGTCGTGCGCGCGTTGGGCAGCGCGTCGCCGATGGCGCCGACCTTGCCCTCGGGCGTATCGACGACCACGCTGATGTGGCCTACCGTATGCCCCGGCGTCTCGATGATGCGCACGCCCGGCTCGACCTCGAAGCCTTCCTCGACCGTCTTGATCTCACGCCCGGCGAGCGCGGCGCTGACGTACTTCATCGTCGCCCAATCGCCGGTGCGCGGCGACTTGACGTACTCCAGCTCGGCCGGGTGGATGTAGAGCGTGGCGTTCGGGAAGATGTCGAGGCACTGCATATGGTCCCAGTGCAGGTGGGTGAGCACGATCGTGTCCACCTGCTGGGGCGTGACGCCCAGCGCGCGCAGCCGCTCCTCGACCATCACCCGCCGGCCGTAGTGCGCCGTGTCGACGAGCGTCGTGCGCTGGCCGCGGATGAGGGTGACGGTGGAGATGCCGAAGCGCATCTGGTCGCTGTTGGCGGTGAACCCCTGGACGACGAGGTCGAGCTTGGGCATGGGGCTGCCTCCCTCCCTACCGGCTGGATGTGCGCTCAGGCATTATACGTCGACGGGCACGCCCCAGGCGAACGCGCCGTCGGCGGCCCGAGCGGGCAGCCCGACCGCGACCGCGGAGGTCGTTAGCTGGCGCGCAGCCGCTCGAGCACGCTGCGATGCTTGTCGACGAGCCGCAGCAGTTCGTCATACTGCGCGCGCTGATCCGCGGAGGTGGCTGCCGAGGCGAGGAGGTGGCGTAGCTCACCCAGCAAGGACTCCTTGGACGACCACTCCTCAATGTAGTCGATCTGCTGGATGAGATCCCAACCTACCATATCCTGGGCCGCCTGAGGAAGCTCGCGCCACGCCTCGGTGAGGTAGTGTAGGAGGAAGCCGACGCGCTCCCGGACGTCCGGTGCTACCTGAGCCATCGCGCACCTCCCGGGAGACTGACATAGCTGATAGCGCTGGCTTGGTACCCAGTCACTATGATAGCACGGTCGGCAGAGTACACCACGACGATAAGCGCGCAACTCGCTGGCCCGCGCCTGGTGAAGGGCACCGCCCGGTCGGTGAGCGTAACGCACGCAGCAAGGGAGCCTCCGCGGCGCTGGTAGACGGCCACTCGCCCCTCGGGATCGCGGATGGCGCGGCGCAGGTCATCGACATATGCTTCCGGTGTGGTCTCCTCGGTCCACTGGCCCTCTCGTGCCCGCTTGGCTAAGTGCGGTGCGCTCGTGGGAAATGGCGCAGTCGCAATGCGCTGCGCGATCTGTTGGACTTCGGCCGGCGCGACGGTTCGTCCGGTGCGCACGAGTTCGCGGATCAGCCGATCGGTCGGATGCTGGCTGATATCGCGTCGGTACCGGCTGCTCATAGGGGCGTGAGACGACTACAAGTGCGCAGTCGAGGGCCGCCGCTGGTGCCACGCCGTCGCCTGCTCGTAGGCGTGGCCGACGCGCAGGATCGTCGCCTCGTCCCACGGGCGGCCGACGATCTGCATCCCGATGGGCAGTCCTTCGACCGAGAAGCCGCATGGAACGGACAGCGCCGGCACGCCAGCGAAGCTGAAGACGCGGCTAAGGCTGGCCAGACGGAGGAGACCCGAAGCCATGTCGAGCTCGTGCCCGCCGATCTGCACCGTCGATGCGTCGATCCGCCACGGGAGCACGGGCGTCGTCGGGCAGACGAGCACATCCACGTCGCGGAGCGCCTCGCCGAGCTCGCGCTGCACGACGGGCCGCGTGCGCAGCGCGCGCAGGTACTGCCGCGCTGCGATGAACTCGCCGGCCTCGTAGGCGACGCGCATATCGTCGCCGAAGCCCTCGGGGTGCGAGCGCAGGTTCTCGTCCTGGCTCGACGACGCCTCGCCCATGGTGACGATCAGCGCCGCGCTGGCCGCAGCCTGGGCATAGCGCAGGCGCGCTGGGCGCAGCGCCGCGCCAAGCCCGCCGAGCACCTGGGTCGCCGCGGCGACAGCCGAGGCGACCTGCGGATCGAGCGGGCTCTCGAAGAACGGCCCTTCCAGCACACCCACCCGCAGGCCGTGCAGATCGCCAGCGCACGCGGCCAGGTAATCGGCCGCTGCCCGGCGGCTCGACTGCGGGTCGCCCGCGTCGTGGCCGGCGAGCGCCCCCAGGACGATGGCCG
>JACQUS010000157.1 GCA_016210125.1 Chloroflexota bacterium
ACCTAGTCCACCACGTCGCCCGGCGCATCGAGCAGCGCGAGGCGCTGGAGCGGCGGCTGCGGCGGCTGCTGCAAGCGCCGTATCGCTTTCGCGACCTCGCCGCGGACTTGGCGCGTCGTCGCGTCTCGCTGCCAGATGAGGATGGTGCGGCGCGCGACCGCTGGCTAGCCCTGCTGCGAGCAGTCGGCGACGAGCACCGCCGGGCCGTACGGCAGGAGGGCCTGGCGCTGGTAGGACGCGGGCAGAGCGACGCCACGGCGCTGGCGGCGCTCGAAGGACAGTCGCGGGCGTTCCAGCAGCGGGCGCGCGCGCTGGCACTGCGCCTCGTCGAGCGGGAGCTGGCTTAATATGACAGTGACACTTGCGCTCGCCTGTCATTCTTCGCGCCCGTCGGGCGCGAAGAATCCGTACCCCCGTGCCGGTCAGCGCGACAAAGAGGCGGCGGATTCTTCGTCGCTGCGCTCCTCAGAATGACATGTGCGCCTGTAGCAATAAAGAGAAACCCGAAGCAACGTTTCCGCCGCTCCGGGCTCTCTACGCTTGCGCCGCCTTGCCGCCGTTGGCTTTGCTTGTCGTTCCCGACTTGCTCTGCCTTCGCCCGGCGCCGCAGCGCTTGCGTGCAATCATCATAACCGAAGCAAGGGCACGGCCGCAAGGGGGAAAGCTATCAACATTACCGACTTATGGCCATGAATCCTATCAGTTTCACGCCGGCGTCCTTCGTTGCGCGCGCGCCCTCAGTCGTCCGAGTAGCGCTCCTCACGCCAAGGATCGCCGCGCATATGGTAGCCGTTCTGCTCCCAGAATCCGGCGCGGTCGCGCGTCAGGTACTCGATGCCGCGCACCCACTTCGCGCTCTTCCAGAAGTACAGGTGCGGCACCACGAGCCGCAGCGGCCAGCCGTGGTCGGGCGTAAGGTCCTGGCCGTCGTGACGGTAGGCGAAGACCACGTCGTCGCGCAAGAGATCCTGGAGCGGCACGTTCGTGCTGAAGCCGAGCTCGGCGTGGACCACGACGAAGCGCGCGTCAGCGAGCGGCGGCGCGAGCTTGTAGACCTCCAAGAACGGGACGCCCTCGAAGCTGTTGTCGAGGCGGCTCCACTGCGTGACGCAGTGGATGTCGCAGCGCACGGTCCTCTTGGGCAGCGCCGTGATCTGCGCGTAGCTCAGCTCGACGGGCCGCTCGACCCGGCCGAAGACGCGGAAGGTCCAGCGCGCCGGGTCGACGCGTGGTACGGGGCCGTAGTGCAGCACCGGCCACTTGTCGGTGAGGACCTGCCCGGGCGGCACGCGCGAGGGGTCGGCAGCCGACCGCCGGCGGCTGAAGATGTCGAAGGCCATGGCGTCCTCCCGATTCAAGGCTAGCGCATCGCGCGTGGCTCGACAACTCGCGCGTAACGTCGGTCGCCGCTTGTCGTTCCTATCAAAGCCGGGCGCGTGCCCGGCGCCCCGCGCGGCGACGGCCACCGACCAGTTGGGCTCCGTGGGTGGTGGGGAATTGAGCGGGACGACAGGGTCGGGCTCCGGGCGGTCGCCGCGCACCCCTCCTCACCGAGCCCGGGCGGCGGGCGATGGAGCGCCGCGTAGGTCCAGCCGGCGGCGGCCGTAGGCTCGCCACCTCGTCGCGCGCCGGAATTCCTCGCGCTCTCCATCCTCCGCCGGCCGGGCTTGGTATGATAGTCGCGGTATGCCACGACGCAAGAGCGCGCCGCCGACTTTCCCGGTGCTGCCGGTGCGGGACACCGTCCTCTACCCGCAGATGGTAACCTCGCTGTTCGTCGGCCGCCCGCCGTCGCAGAAGGCCGTCGAGCACGCCGAGCACGCCGGACTGCCACTGCTGGTCGTCGCCCAGCGCGACCAGGAGAAAGAGGAGGTCGAACCGCCCGACCTGTTCGACGTCGGCACGACCGCCGCCATCGGCCGCACGCTCAAGATGCCCGACGGCACGCTCTCCGTGCTCCTCCAGGGGCAGGAGCGCGTGCGGGTCGTGGACTGGGTGTCGGGCGGCGCGTTTCTTCAGGCCGTGGCCGCGCCGCTGCCCGACGAGCGAGTCCAGGAGGACCTGGCCCTCCTGGCGCAGCGCGTCCTCGAGCTGTTCGAGCACTGCGTGCGCCTGAGCCCGCACCTCGGCCAGGAGGCGTACGTCGCGGCCATGAACGCCGGCGAGCCCGGCCGCCTAGCCGACATCGTTGCCGCGACGCTCAACCTCACGCTCGCCGAGCGCCAGAGCGTCCTTGAGACCACGCGACCGGACGCGCGGCTGGGGCGCGTTGCCGATCTGCTCGACAAAGAGCTGCGCGTGCTCGACCTCCAGCGCCAGATTCAGGAGCAGGTGGCGCAGGAGCTGGGCCGCGCCACCCGCGAGCAGGTGCTGCGCGAGCACCTGGCGACCATCGAGCGCGAGCTAGGCTCGGCCGATCCGTTCCAGCGCGAGATGCACGAACTGCGTGAGCGCGTAGCGACGAGCGATCTGCCGCCGGCTGTGGCCGCGCGGGCGCGCGAGGAGCTGGACCGTTTGGCCACGCTGCCGCCGGCCGCGCCGGAGGTGGCCATCATCCGCACCTACGTTGACTGGCTGGTCGACCTGCCATGGTGCGCAGTAAGCGAGGAGGTTCTCGACCTGCCGCGAGCCGAGCGCGTGCTCGACGAGACGCACTTCGGCCTGGAGAAGGTCAAAGAGCGCATCATCGAGTACGTCGCCGTGCGCAAGATGGCCGGCGCGCAGCTTCGCAGTCCGATCCTGTGCTTCGTCGGCGCGCCGGGTGTGGGCAAGACGTCCCTCGGACAGGCGATCGCCACCGCCCTCGGCCGTTGCTTCGTGCGCGTGAGCCTCGGCGGCATCCGTGACGAGGCCGAGATTCGCGGCCACCGGCGCACCTACGTCGGGGCGCTGCCCGGCCGCGTCATTCAGACCATGCGCCAGGCGCGCGTGGTGAACCCCGTGTTCATGCTCGACGAGCTGGACAAGCTCGGGCTCGACTTCCGTGGCGATCCGGCCGCGGCCCTGCTCGAAGTGCTCGATCCGGAGCAGAACCATGCCTTCAGCGACCCCTATCTTGACCTGCCCTACGACCTCTCCCACGTGCTGTTCATCGGCACGGCGAACACGCTGGATACCGTGCCACCGGCGCTGGCCGACCGACTGGAGGTCATCGAGCTGCCGGGCTACACCGAGGAGGAGAAGCTGGAGATCGCCCGGCGTTTCCTCCTGCCGCGTCAGATCGCCGAGCACGGGCTGCCGGCCGGCCACCTTGCGCTCACCACGCCGGCGCTGCGTCAGCTCGTGCGTGGCTACACCCGCGAGGCCGGCGTGCGCAGCCTCGAGCGCGAGCTGGGAGGCATCTGCCGCAAGCTGGCGCGCCAGCAGGTGCGCCGTTCGGGGCCGGCGCGCCGGCTGACCGAGCGCATATTGGCGCGCTACCTTGGGCCGCCGCGCTATCGCTGGGGGCTGCCGGAGGCCGAGGACACCGTCGGCGTGACCACCGGCGTGTACTGGAGCGAGAGCGGCGGCGACCTCGCGCCCATCGAGGTGCAGCTTCTGCCCGGCAAAGGCAAGCTCATCCTCACCGGCAAGCTCGGCGATGTGATGAAGGAGTCGGCCACGGCGGCGCTGAGCTACACGCGCGCGCAGGCTCGCGAGCTGGGCATCGCGCCGGACTTCTGCGACCGGCTCGACGTGCACATCCATTGCCCGGCGGCCGCGCAGCCGACGGACGGCCCCTCGGCTGGCATTGCCATGGCCACGGCGCTCGTCTCGGCGCTGACCCGCCGCCCGGTGCGCCGCGACGTGGTCATGACCGGCGAGATCACCGTGCGCGGCCGCGTGCTGGCCATTGGCGGCGTGAAGGAGAAGGTGCTGGCGGCGCACCGCGCCGGCGTGCGCACCGTGGTCCTGCCGAAGCGTAACGCGAAGGACCTCGACGACGTGCCGGCCGACGCGCGGCAAGCGCTGTCCTTCGTGCTGGTTGAGCGCATGGACGAGGCGCTGCGCGCGGCGCTGTGCGTCGCGCCTGCCGCCGGCTGAGAGCGACGCCGGTGCCATCCCCGTTCGTGCGCTGCCGAGGAGTTCGCAGAGCGGCGCGCTGTTTACCTCACCCCCTCACGCCCCCTCTCCACAAGCGGAGAGGGCGACGGCTCACAGGCGTAGGTACATGCACGATTCGCGGTCCAGGATAGGGATGCAGGATAGGGATGAACGTCCAACGGGACCGTACCGCGTGGAGAGGCATCGTCGACGTAGGGGCGGCGCTCGCCGCCGCCCGCTGGGGTAGGGGTTCGGGCGGTGACAAGCCCCGCCCCTGCGGAACGAGTGCGACACGCTCCGGGCAATACCTACCGCTGTGAGGAGGGGGACGGGGAGTGAGGTCAACGGCGACCGTCTGCCTCGTGGCGCTCGCCCTCCTAGTGGCGCTGTCGTTGGTCGCCTGTGCCCCCGCACCGCTGCTGTCGGTGCCGCCGGCCAGCGTAGCCGTGAGCCCTGACGGCGCGGGACGGCGCGAGGCGCTCGTGCGCTACCAGATCGGCGCGGCGGCGCTCCTCAGCGCCTACCTCGAGGATGGGGCCGGCCGGCGGTTCGTGCTGCGCCAGGACGCGCGGCGTCCGCCGGGCGCATACGCGCTGCCCCTAGACGGGACCGTCGCCGTGGCCGACGGGAGCGTGCGCCGGCGCGCCCTGCCCGACGGCAGCTACACACTGGTGCTGGCGGCGCGCGACGGGCAGGGCAACACGGTGGAGCGCCGCGTGGCGGTGCGCCTCGCCGGGGCCGACACCCGCCCGCCGGCGCTGCGCAGCGTCGCGGCGCAGCCGACGGCCATCTCGCCCTACGACCCGCGGTACGCGGACGAGGCGATGCTGTCCTACGGGCTGGACAAGCCGGCCGAGGTGCGCGTGGCGCTGCTCTGGCCCGATAGCCGGCGCACGCTGCTCGCGCCGCCGGCCTGGCGCGAGCCGGGCGAGCACGTCGAGCGCTGGAGCGGCCTGGTCGGCGGCGCCTATTTGCCAGACGGCACCTACCGCTTCGAGGTCGAGGCGCGCGACCGAGCCGGTAATGTCGTCGCCGAGCAAGGTGAGATCGCCGTGGCCGGCACGCTCCCGCCCGACGCGCGGGTCGTCGGCGTGCGCTTCAGCCCGCAGCGCCTGCTGGCCGGCGAGCCGCTGCGCGTCGAGGTGGCGGTACGCAACGTCGGGCCGGTGCCGCTGCGTACCTATGGCCCACCGCCGGGCTTCACGTACGCCAGCGGGGAGACGTTCGCCGGCGCGGCCGGCGGGCAGTTCGCCAGCCGGCGCAACTACTGGCGCGTCGGCGTCGACTGGACGGCCGGCCCGGCGATGGAGAACGCCCACTACCCCTACCGCTGGGGCCTCGGCCGCGACCTCCAGCCGGGTGAGGAGACGACCGTCGTCGGCTACGTGCGCCTGCGCGAGCCCTACCGCACGCTGCGCGTCTATGCCGCGCTCATCCGCGAAGGCGCCAGCTACCACGTCGAGCGCACCGGC
>JACQUS010000026.1 GCA_016210125.1 Chloroflexota bacterium
GCAGCCCATCCTGGTAGACCTTCACCCTGGACCAGTCGAGCTGCAACGCCCGCACGCGCTGCTCGATCGAGGCCCAGCGAGCCTGCGCCAGCCGCCCGTAGGCTTCGTCTAGCGGCGCCTGTTGCCCGAGGAGACCCATATCACGAACACTGTGCACGATGGGGACGAGGATCAGTGTTCGGGGCCGGACGCGGCTCGGCACCGACACCCCCAGACCAAATACCACGCTGGCGGTACGTGGCTGTCGCACGCAAGCCCACGCGCGGACCGGCGCCGGCGGGAGCTTTCTTACAGCATAGCACCTGGCCCGCGCGTGCTCGTGGCCCGCGGCCCGCGCAGCGTGGCCTCGCTCAGCGCTGCCTGGGCGGCCGCACGAGCGACGGGCGACCCTCGGTGCGCCGACGATGTTGTCGTCCGCCTCCCTGTCCGCTCGCGGGTCACCAGGACCATCGTCAGGAGCACCAGCAGCGCGCCGTCCGGCCGCGACGATAGCCGCGCACGGGCCGTTGACGCTGGCGGCACCCAGAAACCGGGCGGCGAGTCCGGCTGCGGCCCGTGCCGTGATCACCTCGGCCCGGCCGTCGATGCCGGTGATCGCCCCGCGTGCACTCGGCAACTCGTGCTTGCAATGGCAGAGCCAGCCGCTCATCATCCTGAATGCCGAGTCGGCCCTGGCGTGCGCGCGCGCCGGCGTGACCAACGACCACGTCAGCCGGTCGCTCTGGCTGCAGGCGCGCGTGCCGCTGAGCGCCTACAGCGCAGGCGGCCAGGCCGTCCTGCGCGATCACCGGCCAGCCTGGCTCAGCCGGCAGCCGCCGCCAGAGGACCTGCCGGTGGCCGAGCGGTCGGAGGATATCCTGCGCGTCGCCGCCGGCGGGCCGGGTCGCCACTGGATCTTCGTGCCGACGTTCGGCGGCGTGTGGGCCGTCACGCGGGCGATCGTGATGCGCTGAGCGCCGGGTCGGGAGGTATGCTGTGCGGCGCGTGACCGTCATCCCCGGAGACGGCATCGGCCCGGACCTCGTCGCCGTAGCGCGCCGCGTGATCGAGGCCAGCGGCACGGCGATCGCCTGGGAGGAGGTGGACGCCGGCGAGACGGCATTCGCCCGCTACGGCCAGCCGCTACCGCCCGAGACGCTGGCCTCCGTGCGCCGGACCGGCGTGGTGCTCAAGGGGCCGATGACCGTGCCGCCCCAGGGCTACGCTAGCCCGAACCGAGCGCTGTATCGGGCGTTCCAAGCCTACGCCCAAGTGCGCCTGGCCTATCATTTCCCGGGTGCCCGCGCCGGACAGCCAGGCACGGCGATCACGATCGTCCGCGAGCTCACAGAAGGCCTCGGCCGCGGTGCGCAGGACCAGCTCGGCCCGAGCACAGGCTTTGCAGTGCAGATCATCACGCGCGAGGCGAGCGCGCGCATCGCCCGCTTCGGCTTCGATTACGCGCGGGCGCGCGGCCTGCGCCGGGTGACGGTGCCGCACCAGGCGGCCATCCTGCGCGCCACCGACGGGCTCTTCGTCCGCGCCGTGCGCGAGGTTGCGGAGGCGTATCCGGACCTCGAGCTGCGCGAGGAGGCTATGGACGCGCTGTGTCTCCGCCTGGTCAAGCGCCCGCAGGACTACGAGATGCTTTTGACGGATGCGTTGTACGGCGGCATCCTGGCCGGGCTGTGCGCTGGCTTGGCTGGCAGCGTCGGCCTGATGCCGGGCTGCAACTCCGGCCCGGCGGTGGCCATCTTCGAGGCCGGGCACGGCAGCGCGCCGCACTACGCCGGACAGAATAAGGCTAATCCCGTCGGCGTCGTGCTCTCCGGCGCGCTCTTGCTGGAGCACATCGGCGAGGCGCGCGCCGCGGCACGGGTGTGGAAGGCCGTCCGGGCGGTGATCCGTGAGGGGCGCTTCCTGACCTACGATCTGGGCGGCAGCGCGAGCACCGCGGAGATCGCAGAGGCGCTGATCCAGGCGGTGCGCGCGGACTAAGGCGCATCACGCGGGTGAGGTCGACAAGTGCGCAAGTTTTCAGCGGGAAACGGTGTGAGCGGCCGCACATGTGCACGGGCGGCTCGCGCAGACGCGGCCACACGCGTTCTGACCCGGAGCGCGCCGTGCGAGCCGGGCCGGCCAAGCGCGGAACCCGCGGGTCGCAAGAGCATTGCGAGCGCGCCGCCGCCGGCGGCCACGCGGCGAACGGCCGGACCGCGCAGCCGCCCGGGGGATTACGCCAGAGGGCGACGAAGGCGCCGGGGCCTCTCAGGCAGCGCCGAAACGGGCGCCTGCGGCTCCCGGCGGGCCGGCGGGGCCTCCGCGCGCCCGCGCTCACGCACGGCGCGCAGTGCTGCCAGCGCCTCGCCGAGGAGTGCCCACTCATGGGCGCGTCTGCGCCGCCCGATCTCGAATCGCCGCTCGTACAGCGCGGCCGCGGCGTCGGCCACCGACTCTAGCTCGCGCGAGACGCGCGCGGTGTCGTCCGCCGCGTCGAAATCGGCCAACACGCGCAGCTTGGCTTCGAGCCGTGTGATGAGGGACTTATAGGTACGAATCAGGTCCTGCAGCTCGTCCAGGAGGTGTGCCCGCATCTCCTCGCTGTGCTGGTCGCCGTGAAGAACGTCCTCGGTAGCCATCGCCCCCACCTCCTCCAAACCGAGCTCGAGAAATGCGGCGTCGTCGACGACTGCGCTGACGGCCAATGCGCTGCAAGCGCGCCGGCGGCGACCGAGCGTGCCCGACCCACCCGCCGGAGTAAGCCCCCGGCAAACCGTGGCGCCGTCTCGCGCGGCGGTATCCGCCTCAGCAGACCCGTGGCACGGAGGGACAGGTCGATCCCCAGGTGCCATCCGGGCGATTGCGTACACCATAGCACGCCGCACCGCCTAGCGGAAGGCTCGCCGCGGCGGCCGACGCCGGCGGACCGGTCACCCGCCGCGACGACAGCGACCGCGGGCGGGCGAGTAGTGAACTCGCACGTGCGTGGCCTGGTCCGGCGCGCGGTCGGGCGGCCCAGGCGCCCTCACGCGCAGAGGGCCGCTGCGGTGCCTTGTCCACCAGAGCCAGGAAACGGCCGGCGATTTTGGCTGCGCGGCGGACGCGCGTTCCAGAGCGCCGGGTTATGATGATACAATATGGCGTGCAGCGCGGAGCGGAGGGGACCGTGAAGTTTGGCGTCTTCTTTCTCATGCAGTGCCCGGAGGGCAAAAGCCACGCTGAGGTCTATCGTGAGACGCTGGAGCAGGTCGATGCGGCCGAGGACATGGGCTTCGACTCGGTCTGGCTGACCGAGCACCACTTCATCGACCACACGCACGATCACTGGCTGCTCGGCGGGGCGTACGGCATCTGCGCGTCGCCTCTCGCCTTCGGCTGCGCCATCGCCCAGCGCACGAAGCGTGTGCGCATCGGCCAGGCGATCAACGTGCTGCCGCTGCATCACCCGGTGCGCATCGCCGAGGATGCCGCCGTGCTCGACATCGTCAGCGAGGGACGTCTGGACTTCGGCGCCGGCCTGGGCTACCGCAGCTACCAGTTCACCGGCTACGGCGTACCCGAGCAGGATAAGCTCGGGCGCTTCCACGAGTCGCTCGAGATCGTCGTCAAGGCCTGGACGAGCGAGGCGTTCTCGCACGAAGGTACGTATTACACCGTCCCGCCGATCGAGCTCGTCCCGCGACCGGTCCAGAAGCCACACCCGCCGGTGTGGGTCGCGCCGGCGCGTTTCTGGAACGACGAGGCCGTGGACTTCGCCGCCCAGCACGGCTACCAGATCCTCCTCGCCTGGGCCTCGCCCGAGCAACTGCGGACCGGCCGGCGGCGCTACGAGGACGCCTGGCGCGCGGCTGGGCACACCCACCACATGCACTTCACGGTGACGCGGCATGCCTTCGTCGGCCCGACGGACGCCGACGCCTACCGTGTGGCGGAGCCGGCGGTGCAATACTACTACCGGCACACGGCGCCCACTCGGCCAGTGCAGGAGTTCGAGCGCGACGCCTGGATCTTTGGCAGCCCGGAGACGTGTGTGCGCAAGCTTGCCGACCTCGCCGAGGTGGGCGTCAACAACGTGCTGCTGTGGTTCGCCTATGGGACGCTGGCCCACCGCGACGTGCTGCGCTCGATGGAGCGCTTCGCCGCGCAGGTGATGCCCGAGGCGCGTAAGCTCGCGGTAGGGTGACGCCACGACCCAACGGTGGACTTCCGCGGCGGCGCAGTGCGGCAGCGGATCGCCGCGCGGGGATGAATGTGGGAATCCAACGAGGGCTTCGCCCCCGTTGGATTCCCTTTTTGGGGTGGAGGGGTGCGTCGCCCGCCGGCGAGACCATGTTCATCGACCCTGGCGCCCGCGCAAGCGCGCATATAGCTTTTGAGAAGAGGATGCAGCACGATGAGCGAAGACCTTCTCTACAGCGTGGAAGACGGCATCGCGACGATTACCTTCAACCGGCCAGACGTGCTCAACGCGATAACCTTTGAGATCTATGGTGAGTTGCGCGATCTCTTCGCAGCACTCCAGTCCGATGAGTCTGTAAAGGTCGTCGTCATCACGGGCACAGGGCGAGCGTTCTGCTCCGGCGGCGACGTCCACAAGATCATCGGCGAGTTGCTCGCGCGCGACATGAAGGATCATCTGGCCTTCGCCCGTATGACGGGCGCCGTCGTCCGCAACATGCGCATGCTCGACAAGCCGATCATCGCCGCGCTAAATGGCATGACCGCTGGCGCTGGCGCGGTCATCGCCCTGGCGGCCGACCTGCGCATCGCCGCAGAGCACGCGCGCTTTGCCTTTCTCTTCACCAAGGTGGGGCTGACCGGGGCCGACATGGGCTCGGCGTACCTGCTGCCCCGCGTGGTCGGTCTCGGACGTGCCACCGAGATGCTGCTCTTCGGTGACACGTTCGACGCGGCCACCGCCGAGCGGTACGGACTGGTGAACTGCATCGTGCCCGCCGACGAGCTGATGACCACCGCCTATCAGTGGGCTCGCCGCCTCGCCACCGGGCCAACACTGGCCTATGGCATGACGAAGCGCATGATCAACAGCGAGCTGCATATGGACCTGGTTACGGCGCTGGAGGCCGAGGCGCAGGCGCAGGCGCTGCTGCTCATGGGCGAGGACCATCGCCGCTTCTACGACGCCTTCTCGGCGAAGGCGCAGCCTGAGTTCGTCGGGCGCTAGCCGGCTGGAGTGGCCCGGCTCACTCCCGATCGGCGGCGGCCAGGGTGGCCTCGAACTCCTGGCGTAGCTCGGCCGCGGCCTGCCGGCCCTCGTCGACCGCCTGCCGCACCTGTCCGCGCACGGCGTCGACCTGCCGCCGGATGCGCGCGCGCAGCAGCACGGCTTGGCCGGCGAGCGAGCCGGGCGGCGTATCTTCGGCGCGTGCCGTCGCGACGAACGCCGCGGCGGCGCCGAGGGCGAACCCGAAGATGAATCCGAGGCGAAAGCCACCGCCGCCGCGCTGACTCGCCATCGTCGTCCTCCCGTAGTGCCTCACATAGGGCCTGCGCTACTAGGACCTGCGCTACGCGTCGGCCGCTAGCGCCGACCACCCCCGCTCAGAACCTGCAAGACGCGGCGCAGGGTGACGAGAATGCCCACGAAGGTGACGAGCGGCCCGAGAGCACGCTGGCCGATGAAGCGCGTCGTGCCCTCCACCGTGCTCGCGGTGCGTTTCAATGACCCCAAGATAGGCGTGATCTCGGTATGGACCAGCTTCAGGAGGGCCCGCACTTCGAAAAAAAGCCTGATCGCGAGCAGGAGGGCGATAAACGACGAGAGCGCGACCAGGACGAGCAGGATGTCGCGCGCCAGCGCTAACCACTGCTCCACGCAGCCGCCTCCGCGTCATGGCTAGGTGTATCGCATCATAGCATGGGCAGTCGTACCCCAACAATCAGCGCGGTGCCAGGGCCAGCGCGACGAGCGCACCGACGAGGCCCGGCCCGGCACGCACGTCGCCGACGGCCAGGAAGGACCACGCCAGTGTCGCCGCCACGACGTGGCCGGCGACGAAGCCGCCCAAGGCAAGCAGCCAGGCCAGCAGCAGCCCGGTGCGCGCGCGCGGCCACAGCGCCTTGAAGAAGCAGGCCAGCATGCCGGACGCCGGCAGGCCCATGGCAAGGAGCGGCGGCAGCAGCAGGGCGATCTCGATCTCGGACGGTAGGCTCACGGCTCCATTGTGCCCAAAATGCGCCGCGCTGACCAGCCACCGCGGCCGGCGCGCCTTGACCGTCTCCTATCCGGCCCCGTACAATGAAAGCCCCAGGCCGTGGAGGGCCCGTTGTACCCGCTCTACGTCAGCGACCTTGCCCGTTTCGACGGCCAGATAGTCACCCTCCGCGGCTGGGTGACGCACAAGCGCTCCAAAGGCAAGCTCGTCTTCGTCGTCTTGCGCGATGGCACGGGCATCGTGCAGGCCGTCGCCTTCCAACCCGACGTCCCCGAGCGCGTCTTCGCGGCGTGCGAGGCCCTGACGCTAGAGAGCTCTGTCAGCCTCACCGGCCGCGTGCGCGCCGACCCGCGCGCTCCGGGCGGCTTCGAGCTGGCGGTGCAGGACGTGGCTGTTGCTCAGCTCACCCACGACTACCCGATCACGCCGAAAGAGCATGGCATCGACTTTCTACTCGACCACCGCCACCTCTGGCTGCGCTCGTCGCGCCAGCACGCCCTGCTGCGCATCCGCGCGACGGTCATCCGCGCTTGCCAGGAGTTCCTGGACCGCGAGGGCTTCATCCGCGTAGACGCGCCGATCTTGACGCCAGCCGCTTGCGAGGGGACGTCCACGCTCTTCCCGACAGACTACTTCGGCCAGACGGTCTATCTGACCCAGAGCGGCCAGCTCTACAACGAGGCCGCGGCCATGGCCTTCGGCCGCGTGTACTGCCTCGGCCCGACGTTCCGCGCCGAGCGCTCCAAGACGCGCCGCCACCTGATGGAGTTCTGGATGCTCGAGCCGGAGATGGCCTGGTGTGAGCAGGACGAGAACATGCGCGTGCAGGAGCGGCTCATCACCTACGTCGTCGAGACCGTGCTGCGCGAGCGCCGGCCGGACCTCGAGCGCCTGGAGCGCGACGTCAGCACGCTGGAGGCCGTCCAGCCGCCGTTCCCACGGCTTACCTACGATGAGGCGCTCGCCCTCCTGCGCGCGAACGATCTCGACCTCCCGTGGGGCGAGGACTTTGGCGCGCCGCACGAGACGCTGCTGGCGACGCGCTACGACCGGCCGCTCTTCGTGACGCACTTTCCGGTGCAGTGCAAGGCATTCTACATGGCGCCGGACCCGGTGCGGCCGGAGGTCACGCTGTCGGCCGACCTGCTGGCGCCGGAGGGCTACGGCGAGATCGTCGGCGGCGGCCAGCGCGTGCATGACCTGGCGTTGCTGGAGGCGCGCATCGCCGAGCACAGCCTGCCGCGCGAAGCCTTCGAGTGGTACCTCGACCTGCGGCGCTACGGCAGCGTGCCGCACGCCGGCTTCGGGCTGGGCATCGAGCGCACGGTCGCCTGGCTCTGCCGCCTCGACCACGTGCGGGAGGCCATCCCGTTCCCGCGCACGCTCTACCGTATCTACCCGTGAGCGGTCCTTGTTTACCTGTGAGAGGTCCTTGTCTACCCGTGAGAGGTCCTTGTCTACCGGTGAGAGGTCCTTATGCTTGACCGCGAGGCCGTCC
>JACQUS010000152.1 GCA_016210125.1 Chloroflexota bacterium
GACATGCACTGGAGCGTGATGAACGGCTCGAAGCCGGCCTCCAGCGTCACGGCGGAGATGATCTCCACGGCGCTGCGCACGTGGTCGGACGTAAATGGCACGACCGGGCTGACCCAGATGACGCCGCAGCGGTCGCGGTCGGGGTCCATGTCGGCCGGCGGCGGGGCCTTCTTGCGCCAGTAGAGCTGGCGGGTGGCCACGCTCTGCGGCACGCCGAGGTGCTTCTTCAAGAGCGCGGCGTGCAGCGGCGACGCGCCCGGCTGGTTGGCCAGCGGCTCGTCGGGCCGCTCCAGCAAGGCCATGAGGTCCGGCCGCGCCGCCTCGACGACGACCCAGCCGTCGACCAGCGGCCGCAGCGCCCGCTCCAGCAGCGCGAGGTGCGCGCGCGCCTCGTCGGTGCTGTGGGCGAAAAAGGCCGCATCGCCGTTCCACGCGCCGATGGCCCCGAAGGGCGATGCTTGCCGCAGCGCTAGCCGCAGGTCCTGTGGCAGCGGCGTTCGCCCGCCGGCCTCGCGCCACGGATACTGGGTCATCGCCGTGACGATGCGCAGGTCATTGAAGATCGTGACTGCCGGCGCCAGCAGGCCCTGCATCATCGCGCTTTGGAGGCCATCGACCAGCGGGGAGAGCCGCGCGTCGTCGTCCAGCCGATAGAACACGACTTGGAGCAGCTCGGGGCAGGGCTGGAGCCAGAAGGTCATCTGCGTCACGACGCCGAGGTTCGACTGCGCGAAGAGCCCGTCCACGGATGGGCCGAGGCCCCAGCGGTAGACCTTGGCCGCAGCGGCGTTGGCGAAGCGCTCGTAGCCGGTGCGGATGCACGCGCCGCTTGGCAGGACGACCTCGAAGCCGCACACGCCGCTCAGCCGGTCGGCGTACCGGCCCGTGCCGATGCCGCGCTCCAGCGCGTGGCCGACGAGGCTGGAGTCGGGGCTGCCGCCGGTCACGCTCAACAGCAGGCTCGAATGGCTCGCGCGCAGGAAGGCGAACGCCTGGCGGAAGGTCACGCCGGGCTCGACGGTCAGGCAGCCGAGCCGCTCGTCGAAGTCGACGATGCGGTCGAGGCGGCCGAGGTCGAGGAGCACGCAGCCGTCAGCCACCGGCACCCGCGAGCCGTAGCCCCAGTTCTTGCCCGTGCTGACCGGGTAGAGCGGGACGCCGTGCTCGCCGGCGACCCGCACGCAGGCCTGAACCTCGTCCCGGCTGCCCGGGCGGAGGATCGCCGGGACGCGCTGCGCGGTGGCGTAGGTGGTCGTGGCCGCGGCGGCGAGCGCCGGGCCGTCGGTGATGACGTGCGCCGCGCCGATAGCCCGCCGCCAGGCGTCGAGGGCTGCGCTGAGCTGGTCGGCGGTCACCATAGCGACGCTACCCTAGGCCAAGCGCCGTGGCCTGTCAAGCATCTGGCACGCTCCGTGGCTGATTCGTCGTGCCCGCGCGCCGCGGCCTGGCAGGGGCGGCGAGCGTGCCTAGGTCCACCACCCCTCGCTCCGTGCCAGGCGGGCGAAGCGCTCCAGCGTCGGCAGCGCCTCCTCGAACGGGCCGTAGCCCAGGTCGAGCCCGAGGTGCCGCACGCCGAGCGCCGCGTACGCGCGCACCTGGGCGGCCACGCTGGCCTCGTCGCCGATGAGATCGCGCACCTCGGCTTCGGGCGCCGGCGGCTCGCTCCAGCGCAGGAGCACCCGGACGCTGAGCGCCAGCGTGGCCGGGTCGCGGCCGGCGCGCTCGGCCTCGGCGCGCACCGCAGCGCAACCCTCCTCCAGCGCGGCGCGCTGTGGGCGGATGGCGTGCCAGCCGTCGCCGAGCGCCGCCACGCGCCGCCAGCAGGCCGGGCCGGTCCCGCCGACCCACAGCGGCGGGTGCGGCCGCTGGACCGGCTTCGGGAAGGCGCGCACCGGCGGCAGGCGGTAGAAACTCCCGTCGTAGCTGCTCGTCTCGTCCGCCCAGATGGCCTTGAAGACGCGCAGGTAGTCGTCGGTCGCCGCGCCGCGGCGCTCGAACGTCGACGCGCCGAGGGCCTCGAACTCCTCGCGAAACCAGCCGACGCCGACGCCGACGATCAGCCGCCCGCCGGAGAGGGCGTCGAGCGTGGCGAGCTGCTTGGCCGTCAGGACCGGGTTGCGCTGCGGCACGACCAGGACGCTCGTGCCGAGCCGGATGCGCGTCGTGAGCCCGGCGATCCACCCGAGCGTGCTCAGCACCTCGTAGAAGTTTTCGGTCTGCGCCACCTGGAACGCGCCTGGCCGCGCGTAGGGGTAGCGCGAGGTGAACGCGGTGGGGATGACGACGTGGTCGGAGAGCCAAAGCGCGTGGAAGCCGAGCGCCTCAGCGCCCTGGGCGACGGCGCGGAGGCGCTCGGGCGTGACGTCTGGACCGACGTTGCGCAGCTCGATACCGAACTCCATCTGTGCTCCTCTCTCTGGGCACGACCGCTAGGCTAGGGCTGCCGCGGCAGGTAGACGTAGGGGAAGCACTCGGCCGCGGTCTTCCCGAGCTCGCGGCGAGCGAGGGCCTCGAGACTGGCGAGGTCCGCTCGGTAGACGATGTCGCACTCCAGCGTGCGGCGAACGCGCTCCCCGATGATGAAGTGGTAGGCGATGATGTGCAGCACCCCGGCGGGTAGGCCTTCTTCCATGCCGAGGTGCACGCCGCTGAACTCGTGCTGCATGAGCGACCCGGCCAGCGCGTGGCGCTCCGGCGCGGCGCGCTCCAGAAGCTTGCCGACATCGTGCAGCAGGGCGCCGGCGGCGATAACGTCGCGGTCCGGCGACACGCCGTGCGCCACGGCCAGCGCGTCGGCGATGCTCAGGGCGAGGTGCGTGACCCCGCGCACGTGCTCGACGCCGAGCCCCGGCTTGCGCACGTTCATGGTGACGCTGAACGGCAGGTCGGCCCACAGGTCGGTTGCGCCGCCGAGGGCCATTGAGCGCGCCCAGGTGCGCGCGGCCTTGTCACGCAAAGTGTCGTCGCGAATCGTGGCTAGCTCACGGGCGAAGATCTCGCGCACGTGGTCGACGAGCAATGGGAGCGCCACGCGCACCTCCCGGGTGTCCCACGAGTATACGGCCTTGACGCACACGGCGCGCGTATGCTATAAGAGATATGGTCTTCTTGACCCAAAAGGCTCCTGGTGGCTCGAGCGGGGTGGAACCACCCGTTCCCATCCCGAACACGGAAGTGAAACGCCCCAGCGCCCACGATACTGAGGGGGCAGCCCCTCGGGAAAATAGGTCGCTGCCAGGAGCTTTTTTTGTTGGCCCGTCGTGCGCCGAGCACGCGCGGCCGCGGCAGAGGTTGCTGCCGATGCCTCGCCATCTGAGTCGCGTTCTTGGCCTCGTTCTTGCCACGCTGCTCCTGGCCGCGGCCTGTTTGCAGATTCCCAGCGCGCCAACTCCGAGCGCGCCGCCGCCGCAGCCCGCGGCCTCTCCGGCGCCCGTGCCCACCATCCGGCCGCCGGCGGGCCAGCCATCGCCCACGCCCGGCGTGCCGGCAGGAGTGGCCATGCTCGTCGATATCGTGCGCGCCGATCTCGCCCGGCGGCTCGGCGTGGACGCGCAGGCCATCGCCGTCCTGCGCACCGAGTCCGTCGACTGGCCGAGCACGGCGCTCGGCTGCCCAGAGCCGGGCATGGTCTACGCGCAGGTCATCACGCCGGGCTACCGCGTCGTCCTCGAGCACGGCGGCCGGCAGTACACCTACCACACCGACCGCCGCCAGCGCTTCGTCCTCTGCACGCGTTAGTCCCACCCCAGCGCAGCCAGGCGCTCGTCGTCGATACCGAAGTGGTGCGCCACCTCGTGGACGACCGTCCGCCGGACCTCGCGGACGATCTCGGCCTCGCCGGTACAGCTCTCACAGATGGGCCAGCGGTAGATGACCACGCGGTCAGGCAGGGCCATGCCGTACTGCGTCGAGCGCTCGGTGAGCGGCACGCCGTGGTAGAGGCCAAAGAGCGTCTCGTCCGGCCGCAGGCCCGTCGAGAGGAGGTCCTCAGGCAGCGGCTCGTCCTCGACGACGACAACGACGTTTTCCATCATGCGCTGGAAGGTGGGCGGGAGGCCGTCCAGCGCTTTGGCGACGAGGTGCCTAAAGCGCCGTCGGCTCACCACCGGCCCAATGCGTTGGCGCTTGCGCCGCTCCACGTGCCGGCCTCAGCGCAGGCTGGCCATGACGGCCTGGTCTTCGAGGATGGCGATGTACGGCAGGTTGCGGTAGTGCTCGTGGTAGTCCAGCCCATAGCCGACCACGAACACGTCCGGCAGGTCGAAGCCGACGTAGCGCAGCGGCAGCTCGGCCAGGCGGCGCGGCGGGCGGTTGAGCAGCGTGCAGATCTCCAGTGAGGCCGGGCGGCGCTCCAGCAAGTTGCGCACGATGTAGCGCAGCGTCAGGCCCGTGTCGATGATGTCCTCGACGATCAGCACGTCGCGCCCCTCGATGGGCGCGTCGAGGTCCTTCAGGAAGCGCACGACGCCGCTGCGCGCGCTGACCGCGCCGTAGGATGAGATGGCGATGAAGTCGCAGGTCAGCGGCAGGGCGAGCGCGCGCATGAGGTCAGACAGGAAGACGACGCTGCCCTTGAGGACGCCGACGAGTAGGGGTGGGCGGGCGGCGTAGTCGTCGGCGATGGTCGCCGCCAGCGCGTGCACGCGGGCCCGAATCTCCTCGGCGGTGAACAGCACCCGGCCGAGCGAGGGCAGCGACTCGTCCATCGTCAGCGCGGCCCCGGCGTCGCCGGGCCGGGCTGCTCCGTGGCTGGGGGGGCCGACCCGTCGCCCGGCGTCGGCGTGGCGGCGCGCGGCGGCTCCAGGACCAGGCCCTTCAGGCGGCCAGCGGTGAAGGTGCTGACGGTGTAGACGACGGTGTCATTGGCCAGTTTGACGAAGTACGCTCCGCCGGTCAGCGTCTCGTTCCCGACGTGCAGCTCGATGCGCTGGCCGGTCGTGGTCGTGATGCGTGCCACGACCTGCGGCGGGTCGAGGCCGAAGGGCTTCAGGTCGGCCAGCCGCTCGCCGATGACGCGCTCGGCGCGCATCGCCGCGACGCGGCGGGCCAGGTCGTCCAGGCGCTCCTCGTCTGCTGGCCCGGGCGTCGGCTGCTCCGTGCGCCAGCGCCCGTCGCTGCCCCTGACGACGACCGTCGTCTGGCCCTCGAACGTGGCCTCGAAGCCGCTGATCGTCTGTGCCTCGACGGTCAGCAGGCGGGGCCCGCTCTGGCGGGGAGTCGGCGTGACACCGCCAGGGCCGCTGATCTCGTAGAAGTAGATGAACCCGCCGAGGGCCAGGAAGAGCGCCACCACGGCGAAGGTCAGGCGAACGTTCACGATGTTCCCCGCTGCGCTCGGGCACGATAGCTCGCACTCTGGCTCAATTGTACGCGAGCGTACGCGAGGCGCGGCGACCTCATCCCAGCGGCGAGGGCAGCTTGAGATCACGCGCGAGCTGCTCCAGCTCGGCGCACACGGCGGCGCTCACGGGCACGCCGTTGGCTAGGCGTTCGGCGCGCATTTCGCGCTCGGGCTGGCCCGGCACCAGGATGCGCTCGACGCCTGCCGCACGCTCGCAGCTCGTCAGGTCGTCTACCAAGGCGTCGACGCGCTGCCGGAACTCGTCGAGCGGCATGAAGCGGCTGATGTCGAGTGCCATGACCAGGAACGACTCGATGAGCGGCTGCTGCCCGAAGACCCTCATGGGCGGCACCTGGCGGGCGAAGAGCCCGCCGGCGAGCACGCTGCTGAGGACCTCGACCATCACCGCCAGGGCGTAGCCCTTGTAGCCGCCCGCCCACTGGAAGAAGCCCTTCAGTGCTGCCTCCGGGTCGGTTGTCGGCCGGCCCTCGCCGTCGAGCGCCCAGGTCGGCGGGATGGGCTGGCCCTTCTTCGCCGCCAGACGAATCTTGCCGCCGGCGACGACCGTCGTGGCCATGTCCACCAGTACGTGCTCATGCCGCTCGGCCGGCGCGCCGATGCTGAGCGGGTTGGTGGCCACGGCCGGCGTCTTACCCCCAAACGGCGGCACGATGGCCGGTCCCTGCGTGAACGCGAAGCCGATCAGGCCGGCGCGGACGGCCATCAGCGGGTAGTAGGCGTTCATCCCGTTGTGCGTGCCGTTGCGCACCGCGACGGCGCCCAGCCCCAGCCCGCGGGCCTTGGCGATGGCGCGCTCCATGGCCAGATGGCCCAGGTACTGGCCCAGTCCGCCGTCGCCGTCGATCAGCGCCGTCGTCGGCCCATCGTTGACCACCTGCCAGCGCGCCCGCGGCTTGATGTAGCCCAGGCGCGTCATGTTCACGTAGCCGGCCAGCCGCGTCACGCCGTGGGTGTCCACGCCGCGCACGTCGGCCTCGACGATCACGTCCGCGCCGATGCGCGCCTCGTCGTTGCTGAAGCCGCTGGCCTGGAGCGCTTGGCACGTGAAGGTGCGCAGCCGCTCGGCCGGTATGCGTCGGACGTCGCTGGGGGAGGTCATGGGCTCCTCCTCGTCGTGCTGTGCGGGCGCCCGCCGGCGCGCCGGGGCGCAGCGCTGCGCCTTGTGTACCAGTTTGCGCGGCAGTTGGTCAACGGCTAGGCGCGGCGCGCGCGAGATTCGATGCTATCATAGGCATAGTGATCGGGGCGCGTGGCCCTTGAACACGAGGATCCCGGGGGGAGTCCAGAGGTCGCCTTGGCGACCTCTGGCGGGGTTTGGGGTGTCCCCAACAAGACGGGGGGTGGGGCGCCCGTTGTGAGCGTGTTGCCAGGGGCGATGGACGGCGGTACAGGGCACGCAGGAGGGCGACGTGAGCAGCGAAGCGATCCATCCGCAGGCCTGCATCGGCCACGTGCACCTCAAGGTGGCCGACCTCGAGCGCGCCGAGCAGTTCTACCGCCAGGCGCTCGGCTTCGAGGTCACGGCGCGGCGGCCGGGGGCCGTCTTTATGTCGGCTGGCGGCTACCACCACCACCTCGCCCTGAACGTCTGGGAGAGCGCCGGCGGCCCGCCGCCGCCGCACGGCACGACCGGGCTCTATCACTTCGCCATCCTCTACCC
>JACQUS010000176.1 GCA_016210125.1 Chloroflexota bacterium
ACGCCCTCGCCGTGGCCGAGGACGCGCCGTTCCTGCACGTGCTTTTCGAGGCGGCGTCGGCGTTCGGCAATAACGGGCTGACGACGGGTCTTACGCCGCAGCTTTCGGAGACCGGCTCGCTCATCATCGCCGCGACGATGGTCGTCGGCCGTCTCGGGCCGCTGACCCTGGCGGTCCTGTTGGCCGGCCGCCTGACGACGCCGCACCTGCACTACGCGCAGGAGCCGGTGCGCGTGGGGTAACCGCCGACATGCGCGTGAGGTGAGGGGTGCAGCCGTGAAGAGGCAGGTTCTCGTGGTGGGCCTCGGGCGCTTTGGCTCGGCCGTCGCGCGCACCCTCTACCAGCTCGGCCACGAGGTGCTAGCCGTCGACAGCGACGGGCGACGCGTGCAGGAGCTGGCCGACGAGGTCACCCACGCCGTGCAAGCGGACGGCACCGACCAGGAGGCGATGGCACAGCTCGGCGTCGCCGACTTCGACGCCGCCGTGGTGGCCATCGGCAGCGACCTCCGGCAGAGCATCCTGACGACGCTCACGCTCCGCGAGCTCCGCTCTAAGTACATCATCGGCAAAGCGGCGAGCGATCAGCACGCGCGGATCCTCGAGCGCATTGGTGCCGACCGCGTCGTCTTCCCCGAGCGCGAGACCGGCCTGCGGCTGGCGCACACCTTCGCCGCGCGTTTCGTGATAGACTATATGGACCTCGGCTCCGGCTACGGTATCGCCAACACGAAGCCGCCAGAGCACTTCGTCGGCGAGACGCTGGAGGAGCTGGACCTGCGGGAGCGTTACGGGCTGACGCTCATCGCTGTGACCCACGGGCGCGAAGTGACCCTGCATCCGCGCCGCGACCAGCGCGTCAGCCCGGGCGACCTACTCGTGGTTGCCGGACGGGACGAGGACCTAGAGCGTCTAAAGGGATGAGACGCTAGGGGTGAGACGCCTAAGGCGTCCGAGCGCGCTTCAGCTCGTCGCAGGCCGCTTGCACGGCCCGCCGCGGCAGCCCGCACTGGGCGGCGATCGCCGTGCAGGCATCGTCCAGGAGGGACGCCAGAGCCTCGGGAGACTCCCCGCGTTGCAGCTCCCGCTCCGCAGCCTTGTGCAAGAAGTCGACGATCGTCGGATCGAGGGTCTCAGGTCTGCGCATCGTCGCGCTCCCGCGCCCCGCCACTCGGGTCGCTGCAACCCGCTCCGCCGCGCCGCCGGCCCGTTTACTGCGCCCTGCCCGCGCCGTAGATAGCCGACCTGCATGTCGTATACCATAGTCGGCGGCTCTCGTGTCGCCGGCGGCGTAGCACATCTGAAACGTCGTGTATCACGTGCGCAACATGGCGGTCGCGCACCCGCCGGCCGCGTAGTACCCTGTCCCTGTGCGTTGAGGCCGGTCATGAAGCCGACGATCCTTCTGGTGGACGACGAGAAGGCGCTCACGGCCGAGCTCGCGCCCTTCCTGGAGCGCAGCGATTTCAAGGTCGCGGTGGCGCGCGACGGCGAGGAGGCCCTGGCGCTCGTCGAGACGGCGAAGCCCGATCTCATCGTCCTCGACGTCGTCATGCCACGCCTGAACGGCCGCGAGGTCTGTCGGCAGCTCCGGTCGCGCGGCGACTGGACGCCGGTGATCATGCTCACGCAGATCGGCGCCGCCGTGGAGCGGGGGATGACTCTTGAGGAGGGCGCCGACGACTACCTGAACAAGCCCTTCGACCCGTTCGAACTGGTGGCACGCATTCGCGCCGTGCTGCGGCGCACGGGCGCACGCGTCCGGCCAATCGCCAGCGCGCGGCGGCTCGTCTCCGGGGCCCTGGTCGTCGACCGCACCTCACGGCGCGCCTTCCTGGGCGAACGCGAGCTGATGCTGACGACCAAGGCCATCGCCGCCCTCGAGTACCTTATGCTGCATCACGGCGAGGTGATCCGCCGCGCCCGCATGCTCGAGGAGGTCTGGGGTTGGGACTACCCCGGGGCGACGCGGGCCGTGGACGTGCGCGTGGCCGAGGTGCGCCGGGCGCTAGGAGATGACGCAGGTGAGGGTCGGTTCATCGAGACGGTCGTCGGCGAGGGCTACCGCTTCACCGCGCCGGTCGTCGTCGAGGCGTGACGGCTCGTGGTGGCCACGCCCGACGCTCCTCGCGCTCGTCGTGGGCCTCGCGACCGTGTGGCTGCTGCGCCGCAGCGCGACCGGCGTGCAGCAGGCTATCGCCGCCGAGCGCGAGGCGCACGCCGCCGCGCAGCGGCGCTTCCTCCATCGGCTGAGCCACGAGCTGAATAACGTGGCCACCGTGCTCCAGGTGGGTCTCGGCAACCTCAGTTCTTCGACGCGCGGAGAGACCGGGCCTCCGACCACCGTCGCCAATGCGCTGCTGCAGATCGAGCGCCTCGGCCGGCTCACGAAGGGACTCGGCACCCTGGCGCGCCTCGACGCCCTGGGCGTCCAGCGCGCGCCGGTCGACCTCGGTGAGGTGCTGGCCGAGGCCATGGAGATGGCGCGGCACGCCGCCGGCGGCGACCAGCGCACGGTGGCCGTGGCGGCGCCCGCGCCGCCGGCGGGGCAGGGAGTGCTGCTGGGCGACCGCGACCTGCTCGTCCAGGCAGTCTACCACCTCGTGGACAACGCGCTGCGCTTCTCCGCGCCCGGCGCGGCGGTGGACGTGCGCGCGCGGCGAGACGGTCGCTGGGTGGCTGTCGAGGTGGCGGACGCCGGCCCGGGCCTCACGGCGGACGACCTGCTGCACGCCGCAGAACCGCTCTACCGCGGCCGCGCAGCGCGCGGCGGCGAGGGCCTAGGGCTCGGGCTGCCCCTGGCGCAGCGCATCGCGCAAGTCCACGGCGGCCGACTGGAGCTGCGCAACGATGCCAGGCGGGGCACGCGGGCCATCCTATGGCTACCGCTTGCGACGATGTCATCCGCGCACGCGCACACGCCGCGAGACGAGTAACTCCTCACGGTCCCGCACTATTGAGCTGTGCTCTGCGAGCGCTTCATCGGCCAGCCCAGCGAGCCAGTCAGCGGACTCGCTGAAAGCCTGCTCCCACCGGCCTACGCGGCGTCGTAGGCGGGCGGAGACGATGACGACGAAGGCGGCCGGCGCGCGTCGCGTCTACGACCTTGGCCCGATCGGCACCATTTCGCTCGGCGAGGGCCGGACCTTCCGCGCGGGCCCAGCCGTGATCGCGGTGTTCCGGACGCGCGACGGCAAGCTGCTCGCCGCCCAGGCAGCATGTCCGCACAAGGGCGGGCCACTGGCGGACGGCATCGTCGGCGGCGGCAAGGTCGTCTGTCCGCTGCACGGCTACTCCTTCGACCTGGCTACTGGCGAGCCGGTCGGCAACGCGTGTCCGGCGCTGAAGACCTACGCGGTGACGGTCGATGAGAGCGGGGAGATCCTGCTGGCGCTCGATGATGTCTGCCAGGAGGCCGGAGCGCGGCCCGGATGAGGGTTGCTGACCAAGCGCTCACGTGGCGATCGGAGGAGTGCCGTGCACGCTCGTGCGACGCAGCGCACCGGACATGTACCCACTCTGGTGGCCAGCTTCCTGCACTTCGACCTGAGTTTCATGCTCTGGGTCCTGCTCGGCGCCCTCGGCTTCTGTATCGCCGAGAGCGTGGGGCTGAGCCCCGCCGAGAAGGGGCTGATGGTCGCCGTGCCGATCCTCAGCGGCTCGCTGCTGCGCGTGCCGCTCGGCCTGCTGGGCGACCGCATCGGCGGCAAGCGCGTCGGCGTGGCCATGCTCGCCTTTCTCTTCGTGCCGCTGGCCGTCGGATGGCACATGGGGAGCAGCCTACCCGAGCTGCTGGCCATCGGCCTGATGCTCGGCACCGCCCGGGCCTCGTTCGCCGTCGCACTGCCGCTGGCCAGCCGCTGGTATCCCCCGGAGCGCCAGGGCTTGGCCATGGGCATCGCCGCGGCCGGCAACAGCGGGACCGTGCTGGCAAACCTCCTCGCGCCGCGCTTGGCCGAGATCGTCGGCTGGCACAACGTGCTGGGACTGGCGCTGGTCCCGCTGGGGCTGGTGATGATCGCCTTCCTGGTCCTGGCCAAGGACAGTCCCAATCACGCCACCGGGCAACCGGCGCACCGGTATCTGGCGGCCCTTCGGTGCGGCGACCTGTGGTGGTTCTGCCTGCTCTACAGCGTCACCTTCGGCGGCTACGTCGGCCTGTCCAGCCTCCTCCCGCTCTTTCTGCGCGACCAGTTCGGCGTGCTGTCGCTCGCCGCCTTCGGCGCGTTCGTCTTGCTCCGTGCGCTCGTCGCCCGCCAGGAGGACTGGCGCGTGCTCCTGCGCGCCGAGGTGTAGCCGCGCCTGGCGGCGGTCAGACGGCTGCATCGCGCGGCGCGGCCCGCGCGACCTGCGGCACGACGCGGTGAGGCGGCGCAAGATCGTCTATCGTCTAACATGGCGCATCGTGGCCCACACGAAAGCGGCCCCTCCGCCCCCGGGCACCATCGCTGGGCCTGGGTCGCTCGCGGGCCGCTTTCGCGCTCTGTGCGCTTACGCGCTATGCGGCTATCACCATACACACAGTAT
>JACQUS010000154.1 GCA_016210125.1 Chloroflexota bacterium
GTAGCGCTCCAAGGCGCTACTCTGGCGTTCCTATGCGACCGCTCCCCGCGCCCGCAGCGCGGCGACCTCCGCCGGCGCGAAGCCGAACTCGCGCAGCACCTCGTCGGTGTGCTCGCCGAGGCCAGGCGCCGGGCCGCGTGCCGCCGGCGGCTGGGCGGACAGGCGGACCGGCACGCCGGGCAGGCGCACGCGGCCCAAGCCCGGCTGGTCGAGGCCCACGATCATCTCGTTGTCGACCAACTGCGGGTGGTCAAAGACCTCGTCGCGTGCCAGCACCGGTGCGCAGGGCACGTCGAGCGCCATGAGCCGCTCCAGCCACGCCGCCAGCGGCCGCGTCTCGAAGATGCCCTGGAGCAGGCCGAAGAGCTCCGCGCTGTGCTCGGCGCGCAGCGCGCTGGTGGCGTAGCGCGGCTCAGCGGTTAGGTGCTCGACCTCCAGCGACCGGCAGAGCGCTCGCCACTCAGCGTCGCTGACGACGACCAGGATCAGGAAGCGATCGTCGGAGCAGCGGTAGGGCGCGTACATCGCCTGCGCAGCGAACGACCGCGGCGGCTCGCGCTCGTCCTCGCCGCGCACCAGGTCGACCGCCTGCATGGCGACCGCGGCGTAGAGCAGCGCCGTCTCGACCTTCTGCCCGCGGCCGGTGCGCGCACGGTCGAGCAGCGCCAACGCCACCCCGTAGGCAATGAGCATCGGCGCCGACATGTCGGCGATCCAGACGCCGGAGGTCAGCGGCATGCCGTCGGGTGCGCGGCGCAGACTGAGCAGGCCGGCGTGGGCCTGGACCAGTAGATCGTAGGCGCGGCGCGCAGCGTACGGCCCGCGCTGGCCGTAGGGCGTGCTGGCGACGTAGATCAGCCGCGAGTTGAGCTGCCTGAGATCGTCGTAGCCCAGCCCGAGGCGCTCGGCCACGCCGGGGCGGAAGTTCTGGAGCAACACGTCCGCGCGCTGAACCAGCCGGCGGATGACCGCGACGCCCTCGGGGTGGCGCAGGTCGGCAGCGATGCCGCGCTTGTTGCGGTTGACGGCCAGGTAGTGGCGGTTCTGCCCGTGCAGCGTCGCAGTGGCGATCGTGCGTCGCGCCTCGTCGCCCCAGGGTGGCTCGACCTTAATGACGTCGGCGCCCTGGTCGGCCAGGTAGGCGCCGGCCAGGGGCACGGCCCACATCTGGGCCAGGTCCAGCACGACGACACCGTCGAGTGCGCCCGGCACGGCTCCGGCCTCCCACGTGCGGTGTGTCGCGAGCGCAGTATAGCACCGCGCCGGCCGCCGGCGTCCTTGACGCCGGCTAAGCGCCGGCCTAGAGTGTGGTGACTCTAGCGCCTACCGAGGAGGAAGCTGTGGAATTCACGATGCCTGAAGAGCTGCGCCTGCTCCAGCAGACCGTCCGGCGTTTCGTCCAGGAGGAGATCGTGCCGCTGGAGCGCACCCACCCCGACGGCATGGTGTACGAGGAGGAGCAGCGCTGGCGCGCCAAGACGCGCGACATGGGCCTGTTCATGATGCACGCACCAGTCGAGTATGGCGGAGGCGGCGTTAATACACTCGGCATGGCGCTGGTCTACGAGGAGACGGCGAAGACCGTCCTTAGCGCCGAGTTTCTGTTCGGCATCGACCAGCCGAATCCCGCCGCGCTCTTCGCCACCGCGACGCGCGAGCAGCGGGAGCGCTACATGCTGCCGATCATACGCGGCGAGCGCTTCTGGGGCTTCGCCCTGAGCGAGCCGCAGGCCGGCTCGGACGCGGCGCGCATCCAGACGACGGCCGTCCGCGACGGCGACTCCTGGGTCGTCAACGGTCGCAAGCTATGGATCAGCCGTATGATGGTGGCCGACTTCTGCGTGCTCTTCGCCGTTACCGACAAGACCAAGGGCGCACGCGGCATCTCCGCGCTGATCATCGACCGCGACCTGCCCGGCTTCGAGGTCGTGCGCCAGATTCCGACCATGGGCGAGATGCGCAACAGCGTCCGCGGCCCGACAGAGATGGTGCTCGACAACGTCCGCGTGCCGGCGAGCGCACTGCTCGGCGAAGAGGGCCAGGGCTTCAGGATTGCCCAGGGGCGGCTCGGCGCCCAGCGCACGGCCATTGCCGCGCGCTGCGTGGGCATGGCCGACCGCGCGCTGACTATGGCCATCGACTACACCAAGCAGCGGGTGACCTTCGGCGAGCCGGTGGCCAGCCGCCAGGGCGTCCAGTGGATGTTCGCCGACGCGATGGTGCGGCTGCACGCCGCGCGGCTGCTGAACTATCACTGCGCCTGGAAGTGGGACGAGGGCCAGGAGGTGCGGCAGGAGGCGTCCATCGTCAAGCTCTTCGCCTCGGAGATGGTCTGCGACGTCGTCGACATGGCTATCCAAGTCCACGGCGGGATCGGCTACTCGCGCGAGCTGCCGCTGGAGCAGATGTACCGCATGGCGCGGATGTGGCGCATCGTCGAGGGCGCGTCGGAGATCCACCGCAACGTCATCGCCCGCCTGCTGCTCGAAGGCCGCCGGCCGGAGTTCAATTAGGCGACACCGTGGCGCCGCCGGGGGCGCGCATACGACTCCGTCACGAATGCTTGCTCATTCTGCCGATTTCGCCCGTTCCGCCGCGCCGGCGGTTGACCTCACTCCCCGTTTCCCTCCTGATTCTGTTTCACCTTGACGGTGGCGGTATGCCGTAGGGGCGATCCTTGTGATCGCCCACGCGGGGCGAATCTTGTATTCGCCCCTACAATGCCACGGCGACGGTGAAAGCGTATGACAGGGGCAAGTATGGGCGCTCTGGGCGCGCGTGGGCGAAGGCTGCGGCTCGGCAGGAGCCTTGCCCACCCGACGACCCTCATGCGGGAGGGCGAAGCTCCTGCTGAGCCACCCCGCTGGTGCGCCGGCATCCATCCCCAGCAAGGCCGGTCTGCCCTCGCCGGCCTCTTGCCGAGCATAACCTACCCCGGTGAGCGATCCTCCTCTCCGCTTGCGGAGAGGAGGAGAAGAGGAGATGAGGTCACGCAGCGCCGCCGCGAGCTGCGCTAGGCGCGCCGCAGGCGCAGCGCCACGCCGAGGGCCACGAACACAGCGCCGGCCGCCGCCAGGCCATCCAGCGGCACGGCGGGCCCGCCGGCGCGCGGCAGCGCGGTGGCCGCGGGGGGAGCCGGCGGGGCCGACCCGGCCGGGCAGGTCAGGCGGGGATTCCAGGTCGCCACGAGCTCAGACCCGTCGGCCTGGAAGTAGATGTGCAGCATCCAGTGGTCCTGCTCGTTGCCCGGGTGAGGGCCTGACTTCTGGAACGTGCTGCCGAACATCGTCGGCGCCGGGCTCTTGGTGTCGCCCGTCTCCCACTCGACGCCGACCACCTTGCCGCTGCCGTCGACGAGAAGCACCTGCGGCTGGTCGAGCTTGAACTCCTTCTTATACAGGGCCGGGTGCACGGCGTGGAAGCCCATCGCGCCGAGCGAGGCTGGCAGACCCTCCGCCGCGGCGGTGATGCAGAACGGGTCTATCCCATAGCCCATGGCCGTGACTTGCTCCTTCGTCAGTCCAGCGTACTTCTGCCGAAGCGCCTTTACGCCGTCCTGAGCCAGAGCCGGGGTCGCAACAAGGAGAAAGACCGCCGCCGCCAAGAGAACGCGCAGGATCGCTGGCATCGCGCACCTCCCGTATAC
>JACQUS010000155.1 GCA_016210125.1 Chloroflexota bacterium
AGCTGCTCCAGCGCGCGCCGTAGCGTCTGGCCCTGCTCGCCCCACACGACCCGCACCTGCTCGACGCGCTCCTGGCCGTCGCGCAGCATGGCGTCGAAGTCGCGCCGGACGCCCGCACCGACATTGTGCAGCCGCGGGCGCAGGCTGGGCAGCAGGCCCTGGCTGGGCTCGTGCCAAAGCCGGTGGAGCAAGTCGGCGACGTCGTGCTCCGACAGGCGGAAGCCGAACTGCTCGGTGGCCTCGTCCTCGAGGTCGTGCGCCTCGTCGATGACGAGGTAGCGGTGGTCGGGCAACACGGCGCTTTCGGCGGCCACGTCGGAGAGCAGCAGCGCGTGGTTGACGACGACGACGTGGGCCGCTTCGGCATCGTGCCGCGCGCGGTAGACGAAGCAGGTGTTGCGCTGGAAGTGCGAGCACGCGCTGCCGAGGCACGTCTCGGCGGTGGCGGTGAGCGCCGGCCAGTAGGCGCGCTCGGCCGGCGCGAGGTTCAGCTCGCCGTGGTCGCCGGTGGCCGTCGTCTGCAGCCAGACGAGCACCTTGATCAGGGCGATGGCCTCGACTCGCGTCAGGTCACCGCGCTGGCGCTCCATATCGTAGGCGCGCCGGCAGAGGTAGTTGGTGCGCCCTTTCAGCAGCGCCGTGCGCAGGCGCTCGCCCACGATCCGCCGCACGTCCGGCAGGTCCTTGTGGAAGATCTGCTCCTGAAGGTTGATCGTGCTGGTCGAGACGACGACGCGCTCGTCGTTTTGCACGGCGAACAGGGCCGCCGGCAGAAGGTACGCCAGCGACTTGCCGATGCCCGTGCCGGCCTCGACGAGCAGCTCACCGCTCCGGTTGAACGTCTCGGTGACGGCGCGGGCCATGGCGAGCTGCTGCGGTCGCTCCTCGTAGCGAGCGAGCACACGAGCGAGGGCGCCGCGCGGGCGCAGCGCCTCCTGCACGGCATCGGCGTCGACGGGCTGTGGCTCGGAGCGCGGCTGGAGAGGCTGTGCGTCGCGCCGGCTGGCGAGCAGCGCGTCGACGCTCACGTCGGAGAGCCCCAGGCGCTGGAGGAGGTGATCGCGCAGCGGGCTGCCGCCGAACGCTTCGCGCGCGCGCTCGCGCTGGACGGCGCGGAAGAAGGGGGCCAGCGACCAGTCGACGGCGCTGGCAAGCTGGTTGATCGCCTCCAAGACACGCAGGTCGAGCGCGTAGGCGTGCTTCTCCAGGGCTAGAAGCAGCTCCTTGGTCAGCACCACGTCGCCCGCGGCGCGGTGAGCGTTCTGACCGGCGACGCCGAGGCGCCGCGCGAGGGCCGCAAGGCTGTACTCGGCCTCGTTGGGCAGGAGGATCGTTGCCAGCTCGTGGGTATCGATCTGCTCGTTGCTCAGGCTGATGCCGTGCCGCAGGAGGCAGCCGATGTCCTGGCTGATGGTGTGCCCGACGATGGGGTGGTCGGCGACGAACTCGCGGAGCTGGTCGGCGACGGTCTCGACGGCCGGCGCGCGCTCGAGATCGGCCGGCGCGATGCCGGTGAGCTGGCGGATGGCCAGGGGCACGGCGCGCCCGGGGTTGACGAGGGTTGCCCAATGGGAGAGCGTTCGACCGTCGCGGAACTTGAGGGCGGCGATCTCGATGATGGCGTCGCGTTCGCTCAGCCCGGTCATCTCCAGGTCGAGCGCGACGTATGTCCGGCCCACGCGTGCTCCCATTCTCGCGCCGGCGCGCGCTAACAATTGTACCAAGGCGCAGCGCGCGGGGGGTACTTTCCGCCCGGGCAGTACGCGCGCGCCGCCCGCCCTGGGCCGGCGTCGGCTTGCCGGCGGAGACGGCGAAGTGCTATCATGCCAGCAGCGAGGGCGACTAGCTCAGTTGGTTAGAGCGCACGGTTCACATCCGTGAGGCCAGAGGTTCGAGTCCTCTGTCGCCCACCCGCCCCTTGAAGCCGTCCGCCAGGCCCGCGAGACAGTGGGAACCTCGCCGCCGCAGCGGCGGAGCGGGCGGCTAGCGACTGCGCAGCGTCAGTGCCGCCAGGAGCCCCCCGAACGTCAACACGCTCACCGTCCGAAACGCGTCGCTCGCCGTACCGTGGTCGAGCGCGAGGGCGAACACGACCGGCCCCAGCGCCATGCCAAAGATTTGAGCGGCGAAGAACAGCCCGTAGGCGGCGCCCGCCCGTTCCGGGGCGACGACCTCCGCTGGGATGGCGAGGGCGGTGGGGAAGAACATGGCGCAGCCAATACCCATCGCCGCGATGACCACAAGCAGGCCCGGGACCGCCAGGCCAGGCCAGCCGGCCACCTGCGGCACGATCAGCGAGCCGGCCAGGTAGACGGCGAACGCCGCCACGATGAACGGCTTCCGGCGCCCCACGCGGTCCGACACCCCGCCCCACAACGGCGCAAAGGGGATATCGATGACCAGGAGGAGCGAGGCGAGGAACGCGGCCAGCCAAGGTGGGATGGCGGCGTAGCCGACGAGGGTCGTCGGTGCCCAAGTGGTGAACGCGAGGATCGCCGCGTAGCCGAAGGCCGTCGTGGCGGCCAGGCGCCATAGTTCCCCGCTGCTCAGCGCCAGCGCCGGGTTCGCCACTGCACCCGCGCCAGGGGTCGTCGCTGCACCCCGCGCGAGCGCCTCGAAGAGGAGCGCCGCGCCAGCGACCACGAGCGTGGCTCCGAGCACGGCCGTCCGCCAGCCGAGGCCCGGGCCGAGCGCCGCGAGGGCGTTGAACGCGATCCCCGTGCCGGCCGGCAGCCCGGCCGCGAAGATGCCGAGCGCCAGGCCGCGCCGCTCGTGGGGGAAGGCCCGGGCGACGATCGTCAGGGCCACGATCACCAATAAGCCACCGCCGATGCCGGAGACCACGCGCCCCACCAGCAAGGCGGGGAAAGAGCCGGCCAGGGTCGTCAGTCCCCCGCCGACGAGCATCAGTAGGAAGGCGGCACGCCCGACGCGCCGCACCCCGTGGCGGTCGATGAGCAGCCCGATCGGGACGCAGAGCAGGACCAGCGGCGCCATAAAGACCGTCATCACGAGCGCAGCCGACTGGCGGCTCACCCCGAACTCCTGCGAGACGGCGTCCAGCAGGGGAGGAAAGACCTGGAGCAGGACCCCGAAGGCGAAGTACGCGCTGAAGAGCACGAGGTAGGCCGGCCAGCCCGGCGTGTGCGCGCCGGGCGGCCAGCGCATCGGGTGCTTCACCGAATGCCCCGCCGCTCACGTCGGAGGCCTTCCGGGACCCCGGCTCCCAGGTCTAGCGGATCTGGCAGCCGGCAATAGATCGCCACCCGGCCGTCGAAAGAGGACGGCAACCGACCCGCCTCCCGTAGCTCGATCACCCGGCGCGCGGCATCGTCCACCCGTACATAGCGCCCCGCCGGGACGAACTCACCCGCCCGGAACTCTTCTTCGCCCGTCGCCATCCTACGACCTCCTTCTCAGCCGGCTGTCCGCTGGGCGCCCGGCGGGTAGCCTCACCTGAAAGACACTCCCGCGTCCGACCTGGCTGCGCACCTCCACCGTCCCGCCGTGAGCGCGGACCAATTGATCGACGATCGCCAGTCCAAGGCCGGTGCCGGGAATCCCCGCCGGCTCGCGGGAGCGGACGCGGTAGAAGCGCTCGAAGATCCGCGGCAGCTCCTCGGCCGGAATGCCGATCCCCTGGTCCTCGACCGCGATCACGACCCGATCCTGGTCGCACCACGCTCGCAGCGTTACCGTCCCGCCGTCGGGCGAATAGCGGATGGCGTTACTCACCAAGTTCTCCAGCACTTGCGTGAGGCGCCGCTGGTCTCCAAGGACCGGCGGCAGCGTGGGCGCGGCCTCAGCGATCAGCGGATGCTTGGGCGCTCGGTCGGCGAAGAGCGCCGCGACCTGCGCCAGCAGCCGCCCCACGTCGAGCGCCTCGATCTGAAGGCTCACTTTTTCGCCCTCGAGGCGGGCGGCGTCGAGGAGCTCATCAAGCATCGCTATCATGCGCTCTGCCTGCGCTATGATCTCGCGGAGGTGCGCGGCGCGCTGCTGCTCGGTCGATGGGCGGACGGCGAGGAGCTCGGCCATGCCGTAGATGAACGTCAGCGGCGTCTTCAGGTCGTGCGAGACGTTCGCGAGGAACTCGCTCTTCAGCGCGTCGGCCTGCCGGTAGGCCTCGACCCGCGCAGCCGCCTCGGCGAGCCGGGCCCGTTCGATCGCCAACGCCGCGTCATCCGCCAGTGCCGAGAGCAGTTGCATCCGCTCCTGATCGAACGCATCGTCGGCAGCCCGTTCGAGGTAGACAGCTCCAATAGTGCGGCCGACCGTTTGCAGCGGAAAGCAGAGCCGCGTCGGCAGGGCCCCAGCCCCGTCCAGCACAAGCGGATCGCAGGACACGGTCACCGCGCCGCTCGCGTCGTCCCGCTGGAGCATCGTCTGCGAAAGGTGCGCTTCGAGCACTGCCCAGTCCTCGTGTGGCAGACGAAAGGCAGTGCGCATCTCGAACCTGCCGGCGTCAGGAGTCAGCAGGAGCATGGCGCCGCGGCGCGCGCCGGCGGCTTTGGCGAGTCGCTCGAGAATCAGGTGCAAGATCCCGTCGAGGTCGGGCACCGCCACCAGAGCGCGCGTGACGCCGTAGAGGATCTCGAGCTCGCGAAGGCGCTGGTGGAGGGCGGCGTCGGTCCGCGCGTAGAGCCGGGCGTTCTCCTCGGAGACGGCGATCACGCGCCGGAGCATGTAGTTGCGCCAGGCCACGATCAGGTCGATCTCGTCGCCGATGCGCGCGACCGGCAGCACCGCGGCCGCCAGCTCGCCAGCGGCGACCTGCTGGTTGGCGCGGACGAGCGCCCATAGACGCCGCCCGAGGAGGAGGTGCAACACGCCGATGAGCAGTCCGCCGGCGGCGAGCCCCAGCCCGATCGCGCCAGCGGGGCCGGGCTGCAGCCAGTGCTCGGCCGCTCGCGCGCCTAACATGATGAGTAAGACTGCGGCGAAGACCCGCAGTGCTCCGAATCGGTACAGCGGCAGGTTGGCCAGCGGTGGCTCGAGCGGAGCGGAGTGGGCAGCGCGCTCCACTCCGCTCGGCGACGCGGATGCGTCGCCGGCGGACCCCGCACCCCGCGCGCTCGCGGGAACGCCGTCGGCGCTTCGGGTGGCTGGGTCGGCCCGCATACGCTCCTCGCCAATTCCTAGCACCGGCATGACGCACCGCCTGAGACGACGCCGACGATCTTGCTTCCTTCCCAGCGACCGCGTTGCGACCCGTAGGCCACGGACAGGCGCGCCGGCCCCCCCGGCGAGATCGCCCCGCGGGCGGGGCCGTCACTGGCGCCGGCCCCGCCCGCCGTCGGGCTCAGCGCGCCTCGAGGCCGAGGCGCAGAGCCGCCGCCCGGGTGGCGAGCGCCGGCCCTCCGGCGCACGCCCACTCGCCCTCCCTTCTCGTTGCCGGAGTTCAGGACTCACCTCGCACCATCGGCGCGCCTCATCGGCGGCTGAGCACGTGTGTAGGCGATCTCCCTGGCCATACGTCTCTCGCCACTGCGCGCGGGCCCGGCACAGGTGCCGGCCAGTCGCCAGGATCGTTGAGCCAGGGCGTCGCCTCGTCCACCCCTGACGGCGCCCGACGGCCCCGCGAAGCCCTCCGCTGGGGCGCTCAGAATCCCGACACAACGCCTCCGGCGGCCCGCATGGTCCGGAGCTCCACGGCCCGTCCTGGCGCTCGTGCTCAGCGGAACTGCGTCGCGCGAGGATGCCAGTGCCAGCAGAAATATCCGTATATCCGAATGTATAGATAGCATAGCACGAAAAGGCCTCATTGTAAAGCGGTCGCGTCGGCCGGCTACGCCAGCACGAGCGGTATGCGCATCTCGGCCGGGGTCAGCCCAGAATGGTGCGAGGCGATGGACAGGAAGCGCGCCGTACCCCAGGTCGGTGCATACTCGATCACCTCGGCTCCGCTGGCGATGACGATGAGATCGCCGAGACGCCGTCTCGTCTGCGTTGAGATCGGCCCCGGGCCGAACAGGTGATGCTCCTCGGCCTCGTCGACGGAGATGACCAAGAAGCGGTCGCCGTAGCGCTCCTTGAAGCTGCGGCGCATGCGCTCGCGAGCGCCGTCACGCACGTGGAGGTACATCACGCGAGCATCGCCCGAAGGTGGGAACCGGAGCACATCGAACAGGTCCGCGGTCGGCCGCATCAGGTGTCGCTGCGCGACCGGCGTGTCCAGCAGGCCGTGGTCGGCGGTGAGCACGATCCGCGCGCGACCGTGGAGCCCCTCGGCCAGCCGCTCCAATTCGCGCTCCAGCTCCAGGAGCGCCGCCTGCACCCCAGGCCCCTTGACACCGAAGCGATGGGCCTCTAGATCCACGCGGGGCGTATACAGATAGGTGTAGGAAGGTGCCTCGGCCGCGCGCACCCGCGCGGCGATGATGTCCGTCGCCTCCGCCAGCGTGCCGTAGCCACGCCGCGCCTTGCGGCCACAGAAGTAGGCCGAGGACAAGCTGTCGGCTATCGGCGCCGGAAGGACCGCCAGCGTGTCGCGCCGCGCACTGCACATCAGCGACGGAAGGAGAAACGCCTGCTCGACGGTGATCCCCAGCGTCGTCAGCGACTGCCCGCCGACGCGCGTCGTGAACGGGAGGAGTGCCCCGGCGTTGCGGATCTCCGGAAGGTGCGTCCACTGGCCCGTCACGCCGTGCCTGTTCGGCCACGCGCCGGTGGCCAGCGTCGTGAGGGCGACGGCGGTGCTGGACGGAAAGACCGTGCGCAGCTCTGCGACGAGATGTCTCGGCAGAAACGCGCTGCTCGGTAGCGTCTCGACGAGGTTCATCCCCAGCCCGTCCGCGAGGAGGCAGACCAGGTGATCGCACGGGCCGATGAGCTCCGCTAGTCTGGCGGCACCGTCCGTGAGCTCGACGTGCTGTGCGCCGGCCAGCCAGGCGAGAGCGCGCGCCAGATCCACGAGGTTGGGCACAGCGCACGACGGGCGCAGCAGGTCGCCGGCCTCGAACCTCGCGACAAGCTGCTCGATATCGCTCATCCGCGTTCAGTCATCCGCGCGCCATCACCCAGCGCCGGCACGGTGCATGTGCTCGGCCGGCGTCGAGGTATCTGAGGCATCTATCGTGGTATCTTTCGGTATGTTACCGCGAACCGGCATCTCACGGGCATCTTAAGGAGCGCACCACTCTGGCAGGCGATCCATGGCCTGTAATGCGCCTGCTCTAGGGCGCGGAGGGCTGCCTGTGTCCTCGCTCGACCCGATGACCGCCGACGCAGTCGCAGCTCAGTTGGGCGAGCTCTACGCTCGGTTTGAGGCTGCGGAGCGAGGGCTTCACGTCGAGCTGCTCCAAGCCGTCAGTCGCCCGGAGGACGTCGCACTCCACGCCGCGCCGCACGACGACCGCCGCTGGACGGTGACGGTCTGCACGTCCGACTGTGTCGGTGCCCTGTCGGTGATCGCCGGGCTGTTCACCGCATACCGCTTCGATATCCTCAGCGCCGATATCTTCACCGTGCACGTCGCGACGCCGCGCCCGCAGGGGGCAGGATCGCCGAGACCGCGGTGGCCTCAGCCGCCGCGCAGCCGCTCGACGGCGCCGCCGGCTCCGTCCCGGAAGATTCTCGACATCTTCGACGTTTGGGCTCTCGCGGAGGCCACGCTGGAGACCTGGCAGCTCTTCCGCGACGACCTCGCTGCCCTCGTGGCGCTGCTCGTGGCCGGCCGACGCGAGGAGGCACAGGACCGCGTCATCGAGCGCGTCAGCGCGGTCTTTCCGGACGTAGACAGCACGCACGGCAAGCTGCTGCCCATGTCCATCGAGGTGGCGAACGACCCGTCGTCGCCGTACTCCCAGCTCGCGGTCTGCTCGGTGGACACGCCGGGCTTCCTCTTCGCGTTTACCAACGCCCTTGCCGGCCTCACCGTCAACGTCGAGCGCGCGGCCATCCGCACGGTGAACGGGCAGGCGTGCGACACCTTCTGGGTGACCGACGTCGCCGGCGGTAGGATCACCAGCCAGGAGCGCATCCACGAGCTCCAGGTGGCGACAGCCCTCGTCAAGCAGTTCACGCACCTGCTCCCGCGCTCCGCCGATCCGGGCCAGGCGCTGCGGCAGTTCAACGGGCTGATCTACCAGATGCTGTCGCGCCCGCAATGGACCGAGGAGCTGCACAACCTTGAGTCGACGGCCGTTCTGGAGACGCTCGCCGATCTCATGGGCGTGAGCCGCTTCCTGTGGGAGGACTTCCTACGCCTGCAGCACGAGAACCTCTTTCCCGTGCTCCTGGATGCCCCCGCGCTCAAGGCGCGGCGGTCGAAGGAGCACCTGCGCGACGACTTCACGCGGCGCCTCGCAACCAAAGGCACGCACGACGAGCGGGTCGACGAGCTCAACCGTTTCAAGGACCGCGAGATGTTTCGCATCGATCTCCGCCACATTACCGGGCGCGTCGACTTCGGCGGCTTCTCCAGGGAGCTGTCTACGCTGGGCGAGGTCGTCATCGCCGCGGCCGCTGAGCTGGCGCACCAGCGGCTGCGTCCGACGCACGGGGTGCCGACTGTCGCCGCGGGTCGAGCCTGTCCGTGGAGCATCTGCGCCCTGGGAAAGTTCGGCGGCTCTGAGCTGGGTGTGGGCTCAGACCTGGAGCTGCTGTTCGTCTACGCGGACGAGGGCACCACCGACGGCCCCACGCCTATTCTGAGCTCGCAGTACTTTGGCCACTTCGTCCAGGCCTTCCGAAGCGTGATCAGAGCGCGGCAGGAGGGCATCTTCGAGATCGATCTGCGCTTGCGGCCGTACGGCCGCGCCGGCCCTCTCGCCTCCACCGTCGACGGCTTCGCCCAGTACTATTCGGAGCGGGGCGCCGCGGAGCAATTCGAGCGCATGGCGCTGGTCAAGCTCCGCCCAGTCGCCGGGGATGACGCGCTCGGCACGCAGATCGTCCGGGCGCGCGACGCCTTCGTGTACGCGGCTCGCCCGCTCGACCTCGAGAACCTCCGGCACCTGCGCCAGCGCCAGGCGTCGGAGCTGGTGCCGGCCGGGCGCGTGAGCGCGAAGTACAGCCATGGCGGCCTGGTGGACGTCGAGTACTTCGTCCAGGCGCGGCAGATCGCCGCCGGCCACGCCGATGCCAGGGTGCGCGTGACCAACACGCTGGACGCGATCGGGCGGCTGGCCGGCGGCCGGCATATCACCGACGCGCTGGCGGCCAGCCT
>JACQUS010000168.1 GCA_016210125.1 Chloroflexota bacterium
CCACAATCCCGTGCAGTACAACGGCTTCAAGCTCTGCAAAGGCCACTTCACCTTGGCCGACGCCGAGATCGCCGCGGTGCGCGACCTCGTCGTCGCCGGGGACTTCGCCAGCGGGCATGACGGGTATGCCGAGGTGGACATCATGCCCACCTACCTGGGCGCCATCAAGGCCGCCGTGCGCGTCAGCCGCCCGCTGAAGGTCGTCGTCGACGCCGGTAACGCCGTGGCCGGGGCCGTTGCCCCGCAGCTCCTGCGCGACCTCGGCGTGCAGGTCGTGGAGATGTACTGCGACCTCGACCCCACGTTTCCCCATCACCTGCCCGACCCGCAGATGCCGGAGAACGTCGCCGACCTGCGCCGCCGCGTCGTCGCCGAGCGCGCCGACCTTGGCCTGGCGTACGACGGCGACGCCGACCGCGTCGGCGTCGTGGACGAGCGCGGCAAGCAGATCAGCGCCGACATGCTCATGGTGCTCTTCGCCCGACAGGTGCTCGCGAGCCACCCGGGCGCGACGGTCATCTTCGACGTGAAGTGCACGCAGTTCCTGGCCGACGACGTGCGCGCCCGCGGCGGCGTGCCGCTCATGTGGAAGACCGGCCACTCGCTCATCAAGGAGAAGATGCGCGAGGTCGGCGCGCTCCTTGCCGGAGAGCAGAGCGGGCACGTGTTCTTCGGCGATCGCTGGCCCGGCTTCGACGACGGCATCTACGCCTCGTGCCGCGCGCTCGAGATTGCCACCGCGACCGACCGGCCGTTCTCGGCCCTGCTCGCCGACGCGCCGCCGCTGGTCGCCAGCCCGGAGATTCGCGTCGCCTGCGCGGACGAGCGCAAGTTCGCCGTCGTCGACGCCGTGCGCGACGCCTTTGCCGCGCACTACGAGGTCAACGCCATCGACGGCGCGCGCGTGAACTTCGGCGACGGCTGGGGGCTGATCCGCGCGTCGAACACCGGGCCGGCCCTGACGCTGCGCTTCGAGGCCCAGTCCGACGGGCGGCTGCGCGCGATCGAGCGGCTGTTTCGCGACGCGCTGGCGCCCTTCCCCGAGGTGCGCTTCGACGAGCCAGCCGGGCACTGACGCCGTTCGCCGCTACGGCGTGAGGGCGTCGGGAGCGAGGCCGGCCTCGCTCCCGACCACGGTGGGATGGGGAGGGCGATGCGCGGCCTCGGCTGGGTGCTCGGCCTGAGCGCCGTGCTCTCCCTTACGCTCCTACCAAGTGCCAGCTATGCCGCTGCGCTGCCGCTCGTCGTGGTCGAGTGGGGGCTCAGCGCCACGGAGGCCGGCTTCGTCTTCTCCGCCTACCAGATCGGCTACGCCGCGGCGACGCTCGTGCTCTTGCCGCTGACCGACCGCGTCGACTCGCGCTGGCTGCTGATCGTCGCGGCGGCGCTGTCGGCGGCCGGCAACGCGCTGTTCCCGCTTTGGGCGAGCGACTTCGCCAGCGGATCGCTGCTGCGCTTCCTCGCCGGCCTGGCGCTCGTCGGCGTGTACATCCCGGGCATGCGCGTCATCGCCACGCACTTCCCGCCCGAACGGCGCGGCGGGCCGGTCGGGCTATACGTCGCCTCGTTCTACGTCGGCACGAATCTCTCGGTGCTGCTCACCGGCCTGCTGCTCCCAGCCCTCGGCTGGCGCGGCGCCTACCTGGCGACCGTGGGGCTGGCCGCCGTGGCCCCAACCGTCGGCTGGCTGGCGCTGCGTCGCCGCCCGGCGACGCCCGCGCAGCGCGCCTCGGGTCGCCTCGACCCGGCGGTGCTGCGCAATCGCCCGGCGCTGCTCGCGATGGGCGGCTACGCCGCGCACACCTGGGAGCTGTACGCGGCGCGGGGCTGGATCGTGCCCTTCCTCGCCGCGGCGCTGCTCGGGCAGGGCTATGCTGCTGCGGAGGCCACGGCCCTCGGTGCGACGCTGGCTGGCGTCGCCTTCGTGCTCGGCGCGGTTCCGATCTTCGGCAGCGGCTTCCTGTCCGACCGCTTCGGGCGCACGCGCACGGCCGGCTGCTTCCTGGGCGGCAGCGCGCTCTGCTCGCTGACCCTAGGGTGGCTGGGTGGCTGGCCATGGTGGGCGCTGTTGGCCGTCACGCTGCTGTACGGGCTGTGCCTTGGCGCCGATTCGCCCATCTACTCGACGGCGGTGACCGAGCTGGCCGAGCCCGCGCGGCTTGGCTCGACGCTGGCGGTGCACTCGTTCCTGGGCTTCCTCGCCGGGATCGCCGGCCCGGTGGCCTTCGGTGCGCTGCTCGACCTCGCCGGGCCGACCTGGGGCTGGGGCCTGGGCTTCGGCCAGGCCGGCGTCGTCGCGCTGCTGGGCGTCGCCGCCCTCGTGGTCCTGCGCCGCCACCCGGCCGGCACCCTGCTGGCGAGCGGGAAGCGGTAGACTTAGGGCACCAGGCAAGCCCGAGGGCCGACCGTGCGCCGCGTCGTGTCCGCCAGCAAGCGCACCGATATCCCGGCCTTCTACCTGCGCTGGTTCGCCGAGCGCGTCGCCGAGGGCTTCGTCGACGTGCGTAACCCGCTCTACCGCCA
>JACQUS010000169.1 GCA_016210125.1 Chloroflexota bacterium
CTCCACCTCGTCGTCGGGGTAGGCCCCACGCAGGTGTGCACGGACGCAGCTCAGCACGTAGCTAGTCTGGAGCTCGCGGAAGTAGCCCGGCGGGTCCCACAGCCCGTCAGGGTGGTCGATGCGCACGCCGGTGGCGTGGCCCACGGCGAGCAGCCGCAGGATGAGCTGGTGCGTTGCCCGGAAGACGGCCGGCAGCTCGACGCGGATGGCCGCCAGATCGTTCACGTCGAAGAAGCGCCGATAGTTGATCTCCTCGGCGGCGACGCGCCAGTAGGCCAGGCGGTAGGCCTGGGCGTCCAGCAGCGTGTCGAGCAAGTCGAAGCTGCTCGGCTCGCCCACGCGGCCGTTGAAGGCGTGCACCGCGTCGTCGACGGCTGTGCGTACGGCCGGGCTGCTGTGGTAGAGCGCGCCGATGCGCCGGCGGATGACCTCTTTCTCGCGCACGCGCTCGGCGATCCGCTCGGGCGCACGCTCGCTGCGCAGCGGGAGATGGCCGAGCGCGGTGAGGATGCTCTGGAGCTCCATCACGTGCTCGTGTGCCTCGCCCAGTGCGGCGACGAGGTCGCGCAGATGGTAGCCGAGGACGTTCCGCCAGGTAGGCGGGGCCACCGGAAGCTTGGTCTGGTAGTAGTAGACGAAGAAGCCGCCGTCCTCGTAGGCCAGGCGCAGCTTGCCGCTTTCCAGCACGTGCCCGTACTGGTCCTCCAGGAGCGGCAGGAGCACCTTGTCGTGCAGCTCGGCCTTGAGCGGCTGCCAGTCGATGTCGAAGTACGCGGCATAGAGCGAGCTAGGGCCGTTCTCCAGGACGTCCGTCCACCAGGCGTTGCTCGCCTCGCCGATGCCCATGTGGTTGGGCACCACGTCGAGCAGCAGGCCCATCCCGCGCGTCCGCAAGGCCGCCGCGAAGCGCGCCAGGTCCTCGAGGCTGCCGATCTCGGGGTTGAGCTGCGTGTGGTCGCAGATGTCGTAGCCGTGGGTGCTGCCGGCGCGCGCCTTCAGCAGCGGCGAGGCATAGCAGTCGGTGATGCCCAGCGCGTCGAGGTAGGGCACCAGCGCTGTCGCGTCGCGGAGGGTGAAGCCGTGGTTGAACTGGAGGCGGTAGGTGGCGCCGGGCATGCGGCGGTGGCGCACCAGCTCGTCCGCCAGGGCGGCGACATGCTCGGCCAGCGGCGGCCCGCCGGTCTGGCTCATACCTCACCGGCTCAGTCCCCCTCTCGGCATGCCGAGAGGGGGACTGAAGGTGCGGTCGGGCACGCCGGCACACAGCGGCCTCCACACCAGCGCCGGCGCCATGTACGCATCGTCGGCCTCAGTCCAGGAAGAGCCGATCGACGATCTTGTCGCGGACATCGCGGGCGACGATGACCTTGTAATACGAGTCGCGCTTGACCTTGGCGCTGGCGTTGCCGCTGTTGATGGCCTTGAACGCGTTGACGACCGTCTCCCACTGCGCGACGAGGCCGCGGTGGATGAGGTTGATGTCCCACATCGGCCGACGGCTGGCCCACCAAAACTGGCAGCTATGCAGCGCGCGGTCGAGCAGGCCGCGGGCGATGCCGGCGAAGTGCCTCGCGCTGGGCGTATCGGCCACGCTCTGCGCTGTGTGCACGAGCTCCAGGCAGAGGGTCATATGCTCCCATTGGAGACGGTGCACCTCGTTGTCCGGCGAGCGCCAGAGCGGATACGGGTTGCCGGCCTCGATGTCCTGCGCCGTTGCGCTCCAGGAGGAGGGCTTCGGCGCGATGAGCTCGCCGCGGGGAAAGAGGTGCAGCAGCTCGGAGACGGTCACCGACTGCACCTGGTGCGTTAGGTCCGGGGCCTCCAGGAGCGCGGCCTCCGCGCGGCTGAGGGCACGCATCTGCTGCAAGCCCCGGTGGGTCTCCTTGCGCGGCTGGATCTCGTCGTAGACCTCGGCCAGGAAGCGCTCTTCCCATTGCTGGATGTGGTGGCCGTAGGTCTCGGCGTCCATGGCGGTGACGACGTACGTGTCGCCACCATCGCGCGCGAGATGGTGCTCCAGATGGTTGAGGAAGTCCTGCGGGCCGAGGTCCTGGAAGCTGATCTTATTCGACAGGATGTCGTCGCGGAAGAACACTGCCAGGCGCTCACCCTCGACCTCGAGCTCGTGGACGACGTCGAGCGGCCAGTCGGTCGGACAGCCTACGCCGGATACGATCAGCCACGCGTGGCCGGCGACGGCGATCGGCGGGACGATGGCCGGGCTGTAACACATTTCGGGCGGGAAGAAGCCCTGCGGCGCGTAAACATCCCCGAAGTAGAAGCGGTTGGTGCGCGCGTTTTCGCGCACCTGCCGCAGCATCTCGCCCTCGGGGATCAGCGGCAGGATGGGGTGATGCTTGCCGCTGCCCACGAACTCGATCTGCCCGCGCGCGGCCAACTCGCGCAGTCCGTCGATGACGTCGTGGTGCCCATGGTCGTGCAGCAGCTCGGTCAGGACGCCGTTGACGTTCACCGTGGCGCGGGCGTGCGGGTGCTGGCGAAAGACCTCGATGAGCGGGCGATATGACTCGTCGCAGACCTTCTCCAGCACGGAGTGGAGCTGGTCCGGCGGCTGGTAGAAGTGCAGGAGCTGCGCCCAATAGATCACGGCCGGCGCTCCGCGCGCTGGCATCGCCGGTGCCGCGATCGGCGGACGGCGCAGCCGCGTCTTCGACGCGCCGCTGTATGCGAGTCGAAGGCGAACCCGCTCGGCCGGAGACCCAGGCCCGCGCCCACCGGCGACGACTGCCTACTCCCACTGTAGCACGCGTGCCGCGCACCGGTCGTCAGGTGCCGTCGAACGTACGTAGGGTTCGGTGGGCAGCCTGCAGCACAGCGCGCGTACGGTGGCTGGCCCGGGTGCACCGCACCCCCGTCCCCGGCGCCGGTGGCGGAAAGGGGCGGAGGAGCCCCAGGTGCACCCGCGCCGCCAGCGCTGCCGGCGCGCGGGTCATCAGCGGCAGCGCGCCCCTACAGCCTCGTGCGCAGTTACCAGCGCCGCTGGCGTCCGCCGCGGTCGCCGCCGCGGTCGCCACCGCGGTCGCCACCGCGGCTCGGGCCGCTGCGCTTGGTCTCGAAGCACTCCGAGCAGTAGACCGGCTTGTCGCCACTCGGCACGAAGGGCACCTCGGTCTGCTTGCCACACTGGCTGCACACCGCGGGATGCATCTCGCGCCGAGGCCGCTCGTAGCCGCCGCCACCACCACCACCAGCGTAGCCGCCCTCGCGGCTGGTCTTGCGCGCCGCGCGGCACGACGGGCAGCGGCTGGGCTCGTTGGTGAACCCACGCTGGGCGTAGAACTCCTGCTCGCCCTCGGTGAAGACGAACGACGTACCACAGTCGCGGCAGATGAGATTCTTGTCCGGCATGATCGCGCTCACTCCTCTGGGGACGTTCTTGGGACGATTCGTCAGCGCGATCCTGATGGAGGATGAGCAGCGGTAGCCGCGCTCTGTGGCGACGGAGAACCGCAATCACCCGGCCATGGCCCACGGGCCGTCGAAACATCCCAGCCACGCCAGTATAGCTTAAGCGGTGCCAAGAGGCACGGCGCCATTTGCACGCGCGGGACGGTCATCCCTTGCGTCGCGCACTGCGCGGCGTGATACTGGAAGGGCGATCAGACTATAGGCAGACAGGAGGGTACCGTGTTCGGCAGCGTCTTTCGCCTTCGCCCTCTCCCCGGCCACGAGCAGGCGATGCTGGAGGTGATGCAGCGCTGGGCCAGCGAGCGGAAGCCGAAGGTCGCCGGCTTTGTCGCCGGGCACCTCTATCGCTCGGCGTCGCGCCCCGGCGAGTACGTGAACACCGTCGTCTTCCAGGACCGCGAGACGTACATGCGCAATGCGGACGACCCCGACCAGGACCGCTGGTACAAAGAGCTGCGGGTGCACCTCGCCGGCGATCCCGA
>JACQUS010000158.1 GCA_016210125.1 Chloroflexota bacterium
CATCGTGGAGCGCGTGAAGCCGGAGGTCTGGGATGTGCTGGAGGAGGTCATCAAGGAGCGGCCGGTTCTGCTGAACCGGGCGCCTACGCTGCACCGCCTTGGCATCCAGGCGTTCGAGCCGATCCTGATCGAGGGCAGCGCGATCCAGATTCACCCGCTGGTCTGCGCCGCGTTCGGCGCCGACTTCGACGGCGACCAGATGGCCGTGCACGTGCCGCTGTCGGCCGCAGCGCAGGACGAGGCGCGCGTGCTGATGATGTCGGTGCACAACCTGCTCTCGCCGGCCAGCGGCGAGCCGATCGTTGCGCCGACGCTGGACATCGTGCTCGGATGCTATTACCTGACGGTGCTGCGGCCCGGAGCAAAGGGCGAGGGCCGCGCCTTCGCCGGCGCCGACGAGGCCCGCCTGGCCTACGAGATGGGCCACGTGCACCTCCAGGCGCCCATCAAGGTCCGCGTGAAGCGCTGGAGCGCCGAGCAGGGCAAGGAGATCGAGGACACGATCTCGACCAGCGTCGGGCGCCTGATCTTCAACGAGAGCCTGCCGCCGAAGCTGCGCTTCAGCGATCTCACCGAGCGGCCGCTCGACAAGAAGGCGCTGAAGAACCTGGTCGCCGAGTGCTACCGCGTCTACGGCACTGCCAAGACGGTGCAACTCGTCGACAGTGTCAAGAATCTCGGCTTCACCTACGCCACGCGCTCGGGCATCACCATCGCGGTGAGCGACATCGGCGAGCGCGAGCTGCTGCGCCGGCGCGACGAGCTGCTGAGCGAGGCCGACCGGCAGATCGATGAGATCCAGCGCCAGTACCGGCGCGGGCTCATCACCGACGAAGAGCGCTACAACCAGGCCATCGAGATTTGGAGCCGCACGCGCGAGCGCGTCACTAAGGCGGTGCAGGAGAGCTTGGACCCCTTCGGCTCGGTGTTCATGATGACGGGCTCTGGGGCGAAGGGCAACATCCAGCAGCTCACGCAGATGGCTGCGATGCGCGGGCTGATGGCCGCCCCGTCGGGCAAGATCATCGAGATGCCCATTCGCTCGAGCTTCCGCGAAGGACTGACGGTGCTCGAGTACTTCATCTCCACGCACGGCGCGCGCAAGGGCCTGGCTGACACGGCGATCCGCACGGCCGACTCGGGCTACCTCACGCGCCGGCTCATCGACGTCGCGCAGGACGTCATCGTGCTATCGGAGGACTGCGGGACGACGGCCGGCATCTGGATCGATCGACCGCGCGAGGCCGGCCTGATGGAGTCGCTCACGGAGCGCATCGTCGGTCGGCTGGCAGCGTCCGATGTCCGCTGTCCGGACGACCACCCGCAGCGGCCCGGCGAGCTGGTCATGGCGCGCGACGAGCTGATCACCGAGCAGCGGGCGGCGGAGATCGAGCGCTCGGGCGTCGAGCGCGTCCGCGTGCGCTCGGTGCTGACCTGCGAGGCGCGACACGGTATCTGCCAGAAGTGCTACGGGCGCAACCTGGCGCGCGGCGGGCTGGTGAATCTCGGCGAGGCCGTGGGCATCATCGCCGCCGAGAGCATCGGCGAGCCGGGCACGCAACTCACCATGCGCACGTTCCACACCGGCGGCGTCGCCGGCCGCGACATCACCAGCGGTCTGCCGCGCGTCGAGGAGCTGTTCGAGGCGCGCGCGCCGAAGAGCCAGACGATCCTGAGCGAGATCGACGGCTTGGTCGACGTCGTGCGCTCCGAGGATGAGCGGCGCATCCGCGTCGTCTCGGAGGAGCGCTACCCGTACGAGCACCCGGTGCCGCAGGGCGCCGAGGTCTTGGTGCAGGCGGGCGACGAGGTGGCCGTCGGCCAGCCGCTGGCCCGCCTCGGCGACGAGGAGATGCGCGCACTGGTGGCCGGCTCGGTGCGCATCGAGGACGAGCGCGTGATCGTCGACTACGTGGAGCGCGAGGAGCGCGAGTACGCGGTGCCGGCCGCGGCGCGCATCCTCGTTGACAGTGCCCAGCGGGTGCTGGCGGGTGACCGCCTGACCGACGGCGACGCCAGCCCGAAGGACGTGCTGCGCATCAGGGGCAAGGAGGCAGTGCAGCAGTACCTCGTCGACGAGGTGCAGCGCGTCTACCGCTCGCAGGGCGTGACGATCAACGACAAGCACATCGAGATCATCGTCCGCCAGACGCTGCGGCGCGTCCAGGTGGAGGATGGCGGCGACACCGACCTGCTGGCCGGCGAGATCGTCGACCGCTATGCGTACGAGGACAAGAATGCGAAGGTGCTCGCCGAGGGCGGCGAGCCGGCGACGGCGCAGACGGTGCTGCTGGGGGTGACGAAGTCCGCGCTGATGACCGACAGCTTCCTGGCCGCGGCCTCTTTCCAGGAGACCACACGGGTCCTCACCGAGGCCGCTGTGGAGGGCAAAGTCGACCGGCTCGTTGGCCTGAAGGAGAACGTCATCATCGGCAAGCTCATCCCGGCCGGCGCCGGGCTGCGGCTGCGCCACGAGCGCGCGCTCTACGAGGCGGAGCGCGCGCGGCGAGCGTTGGGCGGCGAGCCTGAGGAGGGCACGGCGGGCGAGATCGTCTACCTGCGCGGCGAGCCGGAGATAGCGCTGCCGGGCGGCGACGGTGACGTCGCCGGCTCCGGCGAGCCCGGCGGCGTGGGTGAGGTCGCTGCCGATGGTGACCTGGCGAGCGCCGAGTCTGATCTTCCTTGACAGGATGACCAGTACTGCATATCATGTGATTTTGGTGTCACGATCGTTCGAAGGTCGGGTCGCAGGGGTCACAGCCCGAGCGCAGGTGCCACTCGGGTGCCCGGCCTTCGATTTTTGTGTCGGGCGCCGTTGGGGAGAGAGCGTATGCCGACGATCAATCAGCTCATTCGCAAGGGCCGGCAAAAGCAGGCGAAGAAGGCTAAGGCGCCGGCGCTGCGCGTCGCGCTGAACACGCGGCGCAACGAGCAGGTACGGCGGCCGGAGGGCTCGCCGCAGAAGCGCGGCGTCTGCACGCAGGTCAAGACCATGACGCCCAAGAAGCCCAACTCGGCGCTGCGCAAGATCGCTCGCGTGCGCCTGACCAACGGGATGGAGGTTACGGCCTACATCCCGGGCGAGGGACACAACCTTCAGGAGCACTCGGTTGTGCTCATTCGTGGAGGCCGTGTAAAGGACCTGCCGGGCGTGCGCTACCACATCATCCGTGGCGCGCTCGACGCGGCCGGCGTGCAGAATCGTAAGCAGGGGCGTTCGAAGTACGGCGCCAAGGCGCCGAAAGCGCCGACGCGGAAGTAGGGGGCGCAGATGCCGCGACGCGGGAAGGTCGTGCGGCGACAGCCGCCGCCCGATCCGAAGTTCCAGAGCCGTGGGCTCCAGAAGTTCATCAATCGGCTGATGACGCGCGGAAAGAAGAGCGTGGCTGAAGGCATCGTCTTCCGCGCGATGGATCTCATCGAGCAGCGCTTGCGCCGCCAGCCGCTGGAGGTCTTCGACACGGCGGTGCGCAATGCCATGCCGGTGCTGGAGGTGAAGCCGCGGCGCGTCGGCGGCGCGACGTACCAGGTCCCGGTGGAGATTCGCGGCGAGCGCCGGCTGGCCCTGGCCCAGCGCTGGCTGATCACGGCGGCCCGCGGGCGCGCCGGCAAGTCTATGGCCGAGAAGCTGGCGGCCGAGCTGATGGACGCCGCTCAGGGCACAGGCGTAACGATCAAGAAGCGCGACGATACGCATCGTATGGCCGAGGCAAACAAGGCCTTCGCGCACTATCGCTGGTAGGGTGATGGCACGAGATATTCCCATTGACCATACGCGAAACATTGGAATCATTGCGCACATCGACGCTGGGAAGACGACCGTCACCGAGCGCGTCCTGTACTACACCGGCCGCATCTACAAGATCGGCGAGGTGCACGAGGGCACGACGGTGATGGACTATATGGAGCAGGAGCGCGAGCGCGGGATCACGATCACCGCCGCGGCGACAACGTGCGCCTGGCGCGACTACCGCATCAACATCATCGACACGCCGGGCCACGTCGACTTCACGGTCGAGGTCGAACGCAGCCTGCGCGTCCTCGATGGCGGTGTCGTCGTCTTCGACGGCGTGGCCGGCGTCGAGCCGCAGTCGGAGACCGTTTGGCGGCAAGCCAACAAGTACCGCGTGCCGCGCATGTGCTTCATCAACAAGATGGATCGCGTGGGCGCGAACTTCTGGCGCACGGTCGAGATGATCCGCGAGCGGCTGGACGCGGAGCCAGCGGTTGTCCAGCTCCCGCTCGGCAGCGAGGCCACGTTCCGCGGCGTGATCGACCTGCTGGCCGAGCAGGCCGTGGTCTTCGAGGACGACCCGAAGGCGCCGCCGCGAACGGAGCCGGTCCCGGCCGAGCTGCGGGCGACGGTGCGCGAGCACCGCGAGCGCCTCGTCGAGCAGATCGCCGAGCGCGACGACGAGCTGACCGAGCGCTACCTGGCCGGCGAGCCGATCGGCGTCGACGAGCTACGCGCTGGACTGCGCCGCGCCACGCTGCGGGGACAGCTCGTGCCCGTGCTGTGCGGCGCGGCCCTGCGCAATAAAGGTATTCAGCCGCTGCTGGACGCGGTGGTCGACTACTTGCCGTCGCCGCTGGACCTGCCGCCGATCCATGGCTCGGAGCCGCGGAGCGGCGAGGCGGTGGTGCGTGCGCCGTCGGACGACGAGCCGTTCACGGCGCTGGCCTTCAAGATCGTCGCCGACCCCTTCGTCGGCAAGCTGGCGTATTTCCGTGTCTACGCCGGCCGCCTGTCCAGCGGCACGGCGGTGCTCAACGCGACGCGCGGGCAGCGCGAGCGCATCGGTCGGCTGCTGCGCATGCATGCGGACAAGCGCGAGGACATCGACGAGGTGTCGGCCGGCGACATTGCCGCTGCAGTCGGCCTGCGGACGGCGTTCACCGGCGACACGCTCTGCACGCCGGAGCACCCGATCCTTCTCGAGGCCATCCGCTTCCCGGAGCCGGTGATCTCGATCGCCATCGAGCCGAAGACGAAGGCCGACCAGGACAAGCTCGGCGTGGCGCTGACGCGGCTAGCCGAGGAAGACCCGACCTTTCGCATTCGGACTGATGCCGAGACGGGCCAGACGCTGATCTCGGGCATGGGCGAGCTGCACTTGGAGGTGCTGGTCGAGCGCATGCGGCGCGAGTACAAAGTGGACGCGCTCGTCGGGCGGCCGCAGGTGGCGTACAAAGAGGCGGTCACCGCCCGTGCGCAGGCCGAGGAGCGCTACGTCCGGCAGACGGGGGGTCGCGGGCAGTATGGCCACGTGGTGCTGCGCGTCGAGCCGCGCGAGCGGGGCGCCGGCTGCGAGTTCATCAACGAGATCGTCGGCGGCGTGATCCCGAAGGAGTTCATCCCGGCGGTGCGAGCCGGAGTACGCGAGGCCACCGAGACCGGCGTGCTCGCGGGCTACCCGGTGATCGACGTGCGCACGGTGCTGCTCGACGGGTCGTACCACGAGGTGGACTCGTCGGAGATAGCCTTCAAGATCGCCGGGTCGAAGGCGTTCCAGACGGCGATGCGCAAGGCGCGGCCGGCGCTTCTCGAGCCGATTATGCGTGTCGAAGTGGTCGTGCCGGAGGCGTTCGTCGGCGAGGTCATCGGCGATCTGAACGCGCGACGCGGGCGCATCGAGGCCCTGGAGTCGCGTGGCGCCGAGGCCAGCGTCGTCCGCGCGCTGGTGCCGCTGGCCGAGATGTTCGGCTACGCGACGCAGTTGCGCTCGCTGACGCAGGGGCGTGGCAGCTACTCGATGGAGTTTTGGCAGTACGAGCCGGTGCCGACGGCGGAGGCGGAGCACGTGCTGGCCCGCGCACAGCGCTAGGGCGCGCCTGCGAGCGGGCCGTAACGCGCGGGGGCTCGTCCCCCGCGAGGCCGCCGCGTAGCGGCGGCGACAAGCCCGGCCGCTACGCGTGTGGCGGCCGCAGACGGGGCCGCTTTGCAGGCGCGCTTCGGGCGCGGCGCGGCCGTCGGAGCGCAGCAGCCCTTCGAGCGGGCTTCGGATCAGCTCGCCGGCGCGAGGCGCCGGGGGCGAGGAGACGGCGAAGCTCGGGGCTCGCATCGTCCCGCCAGCGCGGCGACCTGCGCCGACGCTGCGGACGAAGCGGCCGGAGGGCGATCCATAGGAGTACGCGAGACCGAGGGGCGAAGCACGCCTTGCCCCGGCTGGCGCAGCCTGCCGGCCGTCCGGTGCGTGATCGTCACGTTCGGTCGCAGCGAAACGCGCTTGTCGCGCACCGGGGCGGCGGCACCGTGGATTGACGGGCCCGACCGTGGCGGTGAGCGGACCAGGCCGAGCACAAGCCGAGGCGTCTTAGATTTCGTGAGCAGAACACGACAGCGGAACGAGAAGCCGAATCCATAGGGGTGAAGCCCCCGTTGGATGCTTTCCTTGAGGCGGGGTGGGGTGCGCCGCCCACGGTTATTCTCTGTCGAGCGCAAGAGCCGAACGACGGCGTCTAGAAAAAACGGAGGCGCGCAGGGCCATGGCCAAGCAGAGGTTTCAGCGGACGAAGCCGCACGTCAACGTAGGGACGATCGGGCACGTGGATCATGGGAAGACGACGTTGACGGCGGCGATCACGAAAGTGTTAGCGATGCG
>JACQUS010000166.1 GCA_016210125.1 Chloroflexota bacterium
CCTGGACGGAGGCCGAGCCGACGGTGGCCACGCTGCGGGAGGAGCTGCGGGCGTGGGAGACGGTCTACAACACCGTGCGGCCGCATCAGGCGCTGGGCTATCGGACGCCGTGGGAGGCCGTGCAGGGCTGGCAGGCCGAAGCAAGCGACAAGACAGGGGTGTCATGGAGGTAGCGAACGAGTACAAGCGCTTGACTGTGTGAGGCCACGGCAGTATGCTGCCGGCCACCGCGCCCCGCGCCGCGCTGGCTCGGGCGCAGGCCGGCTGGTCCGCCGGAGGGCGGCCGCGTCAGCGGCTGAGTGAGGGAGGCCAATGGATCTCTGTGTGCGCGCCGACCGAGTCATCAGTGTTAGTGAGCCCGGGGCCATCGAGCGCGGCGCCGTGCTGGTGCGCGGCGGCCGCATCGTCGCCGTCGGCCGCGCCGCGGACCTCGCGCCGCCCGAGGGCACGCCAGTGCTCGACCTCGGCGCGCTGACGCTCGTCCCGGGGCTCATCGACGGCCACGCGCATCTCATGCTGGACGGCTCGGCAGAGCCGATGCGCACGCTGGAAGCCGAGAGCGATAGCCAACTGCTGCTGCGCATGGTGCGCAACCTCGGCGTGCTGCTGCGGGCCGGCGTGACCACGGTGCGCGACTGTGGCTGCCGCAACCACCTCTCGCTGGTGCTGCGCGATGCTATCAGCAGCGGCCTGCTTGTGGGACCCAACGTCGTGTCGGCCGGCAAGGCGCTGACGATCACCGGCGGGCACTACGGCTTCGTTGGCCACGAGTGCGATGGCGCCGACGCCCTGCGCCAGGCGATCCGCGCCGAGGCGAAGGCCGGCGTCGACTTCATCAAGGTGATGGGTAGTGGCGGCCGCAGCAAGCCGGGCACGGCCGGCTTGCGCCGCAGTGCGTACTTCACCGACGAGGAGATGGCCTTAATCGTGCGGGAGTCCCACCGCATCGGCAAGCGCGTGGCCGTACACGCCCACCCGACCGCGGTCGTCCGGACGTGCGCTGGTGCCGGCGTGGACATCGTCGAGCACTGCCTCTGGCTCGACGAGAGCGCCGGCTACTGCTTCGACGAGCGCGCCGTCGAGCGCATCGCCGAGCAGGGGGCCTTCGTCTGCCCGACGCTCGCCGGCTTCTTCCCGCGCCACCCGGCGGCGCGGGGCATCGATCCCGAGATGCCGAAGATCGAGGAGCTGCTGCCGTACTTCGCGCGTATGCGCGAGCTCGGCGTGCGCTTCGTCTCGGGAAACGACACAGGAGCTCCGTACACGCCGTTCGATGATCTGGTCTATGGACTAGAGATCATGGGTCGCTTCGGCCTCAGTCCGGCCGAGCAGTTGGCCGCGGCGACGCTCACTGCCGCCGCGTGCCTCGGGCGCGACGATGTCGGCGCGCTGGCGGCCGGCCGGCGGGCCGACCTCGTGGCCGTGCGCGGCAACCCGCTCGACGATATTCGCGCGCTCTGGCAGGTCGAGGTCGTCGTCAAGGACGGCCACGTCGTGCACCGCCGCGATCCCTTGGCCGCTACTGCGCCGGCCGTGTGACTCCGCTTCAGGCTATGCCGAAGCGCGGCGCCCAAGCGGCCGCCAGAGCGGCGGCGAGTTCGCGCGGCGCTGCCGCAGCGGCGTCGCGCGTCGTGGCCAAGACGGCCGCGGCCGGCCGCTGCCGCAGCCAGGCCCGCGCGACGAACGCCGCTTGCGGTGCGAGCGGTGCGCCGGCCAGCGCGGCTGCCAGCGCGCGGGCGACGGCCGTGGCGTCGCCCGGCCGGTCCACCGGCTGGAGAGGATGGAGGGCGTCGTCGCGCAGGCAGAACAGCTCCGCCGCCGGCGCGTCGCCGCTCCACGGGCTCCGGTCCGCCTCGGCCGGCGCCGGTACCATGCCATCGAGCAGCTCCGGCGTGTAGTTGCCCACCGGAATCGTCGGCAGCGCGCGCGCCCGCGCGACCAGGTGCGCCAGCCGCTCGGCAGGCCCACGGTCGCCGGCACGCTGGGCCGCCGCAAGGGCCGCCCGTGCCGCGACCAGTGCGGCGTCGCGCTCGCCAGCCAGGAACGCCAGCGCCTGAGCGACGCGCTCGGCATAGTCGTCAGGGGTGACAGTGGCCACGCACGGCGCGGGACAGAGGCCGGCAACGGTGTGCCGCGCGCACGGCGGACGGCGACGGCGGGCGCGGAACGAGCGCCGGCAGGTGTGTAGCGCGAAGAGGTCGCTCAGGACGTGCCAGGCCTGCCGCGCGCCGCGGGCGCTGGCGAACGGCCCGGCGCAGCGCTCGCCGGCGCCGGGGTGGGCCGTGGCCTCCAGCCGCAGGTAGGCGCCGGTGGGGCGGGCGACCAGGTACGCCGGCTGGCGGGCTGCCCGCCGCTGGACGTTGTACGGCGGGCGGAGTTGGGCGATGCGTTGGGCCTCGAGCAGCCGCGCGCTTAGTTCGGACGGCGTCGTCTCCCAGGCCACACCGGCGACGCGCGCGTGCAGCCCTTCCATACGGCGCACCTGGCGCACCGCGAGCGAGGAGTAGCTGCGCAGTCGCTGCCGCAGGTCGCGCGCCGTGCCGACGTAGAGCGCTGCGCCGGTGGCGTCGCACAGCAGGTAGACACCCGGCGTGGCAGGCGGGTCGGCCGGCAGCGGGAGGGATACGGCCGAGCGCGGCGGCGCGGCGACCGGCGTGTCCGCGTCGGCCGGCGGGGCCGCGAAGACCGCCGCCTGGGGCGCCGTATCGGCCGGCGACGGGCGACGGCGTGGGGCGGCGACGGCGGGAGGTCCCGCGCCGGCCAGGTCCTGCGGCGCACCCCGGCGCAGCGCGGCGAGCAGGTGCACCAGCGCCGTGGCGCGATCAGCGGCGCGGGCCGTGGGTGGCTCGCCGCAGCCGACAGCGCGCAGCGCCGCGGCCAGCGTCGGCTTGCCGTGGACGAGGCCGCGGTCGAGCAGCCATGTTAAGAGGTCCACCGTACGGCTGGCGAGCTCCGGGCGGCCGCTTTGCCGCAGCTCGCCACCCAGCGCCGCGAGCTGCGGCTGCAGATCGTAGCCGACAAGCGGGTCGCGGTCGACGAAGGCGACCAGGTCGTCGGCCAGGGCGTCGAACACCGGAGCGCCGGCGAAGCTCTCGAGGTCTAGACGCGCGGCGCGCTGGGCGTAGGCGGTGACGCGCCGGCTGGGCTGCACCGCGCTGGCGAGGCGCGCGACGACCTGGCCGCCCCGCACGCGGAGCGCGGCGATCTCGACGAGCTGCACCCGTCGGCCCCGCGAGCCCATCAGACCCAGCTCCAGCGCGACGTAGTCCAGCGGGAGCTCGTCGTCGGTCCGGGGCGTCGGCTGCCGCAGTCGCCAGCGGCCGTCGGCGTCGCGCAGCAGCCGCGCGTCGTCGGCGAGGATGCGCGCCAGGAGCTGCCGCCACGGCCGGGCCGGCGGCGCGCCGAGGACGTGCTCGACCAGCGCTGGCTCATCGGCCGCGCCGCCGGCCCGCTCGACGAAGCGGACGGCGCGCGCTCGCAGCGCCAGGTAGCGCGCGGCGCTGCTCGGCGGCGCGGTGTCCGGCATCGTGCCTGCCTCCTCGCCGGTGCGTGGCTGCTCCGGCCGTCTGCTGCTATGGTATATGAGCCGCGTCGCGTGCGCGCGCAGCGGCCTGCCGGCCGACGCAAGCCGGCGGGATATCGTGCTACCGGCTTGGCGGCAAGACGTCTTTACGTTCAGGCGGCACGCTGTTAGACTTAAGGCCGGAGGTACGCCATGGCTCGCCCAGCAGATAAGCCCGTCAAGCTCACCGTGGTGCTGGACGACCGCGCACTCTACCGCGCCGTCCGCCACGCCGCCATCGAGCAGGACCGGCCGGTGCGCGAGATCGTCGCCGAGGCACTGCGCCGGTGGCTGGAGTGGTACGAGGAGCAGGAGGACCTGGCCGCCATCGCCGAGGTCGAGGGCGAGGAGACGGTGCCTTGGGAAGAGGCCAAGGCGCGGTTGGAGGAGCACTGGGCCCAGCAAGATGCCCGCGAAGCGGTATAGCCTGACGATTACTCGTCGGGCCGAAAAGGACATGGCGGATCTTCCTTCAAAGATCGGTCGCCAAGTCGTCGCGAACATCGAGCGGCTTCGAGAGCGGCTCGGCGCAGGTTTGCGCCCGCAAGATATGAAGCGCCTCGAAGGCCCGTCAGGATTCTTTCGCCTCGACAGCGGCGAGTACCGCATCGTGCTCGCGCTAGACGAGGCCACCGCAACCATCACCATCGTGCGCGTGCGGCACCGTAAGGACGTCTACCGCAACCTGTAGCGGAGAGGCTATGCGCCCGGGCAAGCTGCCGGCCGACTGGCTGAAACGCCACGCCTTCTCCCACCTCGGCCTGCGCCGGCACGACGTGCTCGTGCACGCCGGCATCGGCGAGGACTGCGCCGTGATCGCCTTTGGCGACGAGGTCTGCGTCCTCACGACCGACCCCATCACCGGCGCAGCGCAGCGCATCGGCTGGTACGCGGTGCACGTCGGCTGCAACGACCTGGCCGCGTGCGGCGCACGGCCCGTCGGCGTGCTGGTCACCTTGCTCGGCAGCGAGCGCGAGACCGAGGACAGCCTGGCCGCGATCATGGCCGACGTGCACGCTGCCGCCGTCGAGCTGGGGATCGAGGTGCTCGGCGGCCACACCGAGGTGACGCCCGACCTGCCGCAGCCCATCGTCGTCGTGACGGCGCTGGGGCGCGCGCCGCGCTCGCAGTACGTCACCTCGGCCGGGGCGCGGCCGGGCGACGCGCTGCTGCTGACCAAGAGCGCCGGCCTCGAGGGCACGGCCATCCTGGCCGCCGACCTCGCCACCCGCCTCGCCGGTGTCGTCGCGGCCGACGTCCTCGCCCGAGCGCGGTCGTTTATCGCGCGGCTGAGCGTGGTGCCGGAAGGCCTGGCCGCCGCCGCGGCCGGCGCGCACGCGCTGCACGATGCCACTGAGGGCGGCGTCGTCGGCGCCGTCGCCGAGCTGGCCGAGGCCTCGGCGGTGGGCGTGGAGCTGTGGGCCGAGGCCGTGCCGGTGGCCGACGAGACGCGCTCCCTCTGCGCCGCGCTCGGCGTCGATCCGCTGCGCCTCATCTCCAGCGGTGCGCTGCTCATCGCTGCCGAGGACGGCGCGGCGCTGGTGGCGCACCTGGCCTCTCAGGGCGTCGCCGCGACGGTCGTCGGTCGGGTGCTGCGGGCGGAGGCCGGGCGCTGGCTCGTCACGCCGGCCGGCCGCGCGCCCCTGGCCGCGCCCGAGCGCGACGAGCTTTGGCGCGTACTGGAGCAGGCGTAGGCCGCTCGGCTGGCTACGGCGCCCGCACAGCCACGCTGCCAGGCACGAGCTGGAGCGGGATGCGCCGGCCGGCGAACGCGGCGCTGCTGTTGGCCTCGAAGGTCAGCGGCGATGTGCCCTCCGCCCTGCCACGCAGCTCGACGGTGGCGATCACGAGCGTGCCGCTCGGCGGCGGCTGCGCGATGGAGCGCCCAGCCGCGAACTGGAGGCGCCCCTGCGCGTTGTCGACGCCGTTGAGGAGCACGTCGGACAGCGACGCGCCCGGCGTGACCTGCACGCCCGCCCGCGCCGGATCGGCGTCGACGACCTCGACGAGCCGCGGGTCGAAGGTGAGGTACACCTGGACGGCGTCGAACGACTGGCTTCCACCGTCGAGCACGAGGTCGAAGGTGGCCGTGCCGCCCACGACGAGGGCGAGCGCGCCAGGGCTCGTCCGCAGCGGCACGCCGGCCGGTGTAGGCGTCGGAGTGGCCGCCGGTGGCGCGGGGGCGATGACGACTGCCGTCGGCTCGGGCGTCGCGGTCGGCGTGGCCGTCGCGGGTGGCGTCGGCGGCGGTGCCGGGACGGCAAGCACGAGCGGCGTGGGCGTCGGCTTCGCCGGGCTGACCGCGCGGAAGATGGCCGGCAGGAAGACGCTCTGCGGGCCAGCCGGCTCCTGGACCAGCGCTACCCCGCCGCCGAAGGCGAGGAGCACGCCGAGCGCCAGCAGCGCGGCCAGGAGCCGGCGCGACGTCAGGCGCATAGCCACCTGCTCCTACGGGCCGGCGCCGGGGCCGCTCGGGGCCACCGGCGTGCCCGTCGCCGTGCCGAAGCGCGTCACGACGATCGAGTGGTCGACCACGTCGACCACCATATCGCCGTTCAGGTCGGCGCGCCCGCAGCGCAGCGCGGGATCGTCCCAGCGGGGGTCGCCGGGCGCCGCGCCGAAACAGGTGACAGCCAGCGAGTAGTCGACGATCGAGACGCGGCCGTCGCCGTTCGAGTCGCCGGCCCAGGTGACGTTGAAGGTCAGCGTCTCGCCGGGCTGCGCGTCTGCGGCGCGCGCCTCGAGCACGTAGCCGACGCCGGGGCGGTCGATCAAGCAGCCGGAGAATGCCGCCACTCCGCTCGTCACCCGCATGCTCGTCACGCTGTTCACCGTCTGGTCGCAGGATAGCACGGCGTCGCTCAAGCCGCTGTCCGGCTTGATGCTCAGGGTGACGACGGTCGTGCTGTCGGCGGTGAGGGTCACGCCGCCGCTGTCGCGCAGGACGACCACCGGCTGGATGCCGAAATCGTAGCTGTGCGCGGCGCGGACCGGGGCGGCGAGGAAGGCCAGCCGGTTGCCGGATACGACGTCGAGCATGAAGGTGGCGACGTTGTTGGCCTCGTTGAGCTCGGCGATGGCGTTGTGGCCGTCGGCCAGCGCCCAGAGCGTGTGCTCGCCGGCACTGAGGATGCCGGCGCCGAGGCTGGTGACGACGGTCTGCGCTTGCCCCGGCCCCAGCGGGCCGAAGTCGGTGGCCATGTGCAGCACGGTGCCCAGGTCGGCCGGCGTCGGCGGCGTCTGGCGGTCGGCGAAGATGTGCACGTGGTAGCC
>JACQUS010000164.1 GCA_016210125.1 Chloroflexota bacterium
AGCTCTACGAGGTGGCCAAGAACCTGGCGCTGACGCACCACATCTACACGGTGATCGTCCTGCAGATGAACCTCGAGAAGTGGAAGGCCCTGCCGGCCGACCTCCAGCAGGCCATCACGGAGGCGGCCAAGGAGGGCTCGAAGGCCAATCGCGAGCGCGCCAAGACCGAGAACGAGAAGGCCATCGACATCATGAAGAACGCCGGGGTGGCGACGACGAACCCGGACATCGCGAAGTTCCGCACCGAGGCCGAGAAGGTGCACAAGCAGTTCTCGGCCCAGGTCGGGCCCGACCTGCTCAAGCAGGTCCAGGACGCGGCGAAGTAGTCCGCTGACCTCACCCCCTCGGTCCCCCTCTCCGCCGCGCGGAGAGGGGGACTCGGGGCGGGCGCGGCCGTCCTCGGCATAGCCTGATAATGTGGCGGCCCGGCGCCAAGGCGAGCCAGTCCGCCGTGCTAGGGCCGCATTGTGGCTTCCTCTACGGTAGCCAAGTACCCCCTGCTCGGCTCACCGCCGGGCGCATAACCACCAATGGCGTAGATCTTCCCATTGCTCGCGGCCACGAGCCCCAGCCCGGCGCGAGCTGTGGGCATGCTCGTGCGCGTGGCCCACGTGTTCGCTACGGGGTCGTATTCCTCGGCAGTAGCCAGCGCTCCGCCTCTGTATCCCCCGATCGCATAGAGCTTGCCGTTGGATGCGGTTACCACGCCAAGGACACTCCGTGCCGTTGGCATGCTGGCCCGCGTCACCCACGCATTCCGCACGGGATCGTATTCTTCGACGGTTGGAAGATCGACGCTACTCCCTCCGCCAATCACGTAGATCTTACCGTTGGGTGCCTCCGCTGCGCCCGGGCCGCCACGACCAGTGGGCATAATGAGACGTCTCTCCCACGTATCCGTCGCTGGGTCGTAGGCTTCAACCGTAGGAAGCCCGGTCCCCTGTCGTATGTCGCAGCAACCGCCGATGGCGTAGATCTTGCCGTCGCTGGCGGCGACGAGCGCGAGGAGCGACCGGCCGCTGGGCATCGGAGCACGAGGTCTCCACGCGTCCGTCGCTGGATCGTACTCCTCGACCGTCGTGAGATGAGGGCCATAGCCCGGCGGGCAGCAGCCGCCGATGGCGTAGATCTTCCCGTTCGCCGCTGCTACCGCCGCCAAATTTGATCGCGCTGTCGGCATCGGAGCGCGAGCCCGCCAGGTGTCCGTCTCGGGATCGTACTCCTCGACCGTCGCCTGACGGCCTTGGCCGTAGTTCCCGCCGCCGATGGCGTAAATCTTACGGTTGCCGCCGTCAGCGACCCCCATGCCCCCGCGTCCCGTCGGCATGTTGGACCGCGTAGCCCAGACCGGATCGGAGACGGGTGTCGGCGTTGGCGTAAAGAGGACTTGCGGCGGAGTCGGCGGCGGTCGTCCATCTCTCGCCACTACCGGCAAGTAGCTGCGGAAGCCCAAGCCATCCGACACGAGCTGCGCGGCGATGCCCTGCTCTCCCAAGAGGATCAGCGCTGCCGATAGGGAGAGGACGATGATGGCCGCCCAAGCGCCTCGCCTAAACCCCCGGCGGTCACGTTCGTCGTGCCCGCCGGCCCAGCGCTCTTCCACGATGAAGTCTCACCCACCTAGCACGGCGGCGGCGTGGCGAGCTCGACGTACTTCCAAGCCTGCTCGCCGACACCTGAGCCGACCTTTACCCACAAGCGATTGAGCGCGGTGTCCACGTAGAGTGCGGCGACGGGCTTATCCGTAACCGGATCGCAGTAGCTAAGCCCTTGGCCGGACTGCGTGACGACGCCGGCCCCGAACGTGATGTTGCCTAGGCTCTCCGGGAAAGTATTGCACGTGCAGTCGGCCACTGCTGCCCTCTTCCTGCCCTTATCCCCTGTCGTCACGCGGCAGGCACGCGAAAGTGGCTTGATTCTACCCCCCACTCGCTTGTCAAGAGCTAGCGACGCGCTCCCCCGCCGTTGACAGTCGGCCCGCGCCGCCCGTACCATCGCCGCACGACGCACCGACCAGCCGCGTCGATTCCGCCCGAGGTCCGCCCGTATGACCCCCCTCGCCCTGACACCTGCCCAGGAACAGCGGGCGCAGGCCCTGCACGCCCGCGCGCTCGTCGTCGCCGGGCACACCGACTTCATCGCCGCCGATGTCATCGACCAGCGCAGCCAGGGCCGGCGCGCGGTCATGGTCGAGCGCCACCTGCCCACCTGGCAGCAGGGCTGCGTGAGCGCCATCTGCGACCACGTCGGCGGCGACGGCCCGTACTTCGACAGCTTCCCTACACGCCAGGTCCTCCCGGCGACGCGCCTAGCGCTGGCCCTGCACGGCCTCGACGCGCTGCACGAGGACGTCGCCGAGTCGGGCGGCCGCCTGGCGCTGGCGACGCGCGCCGAGCAGCTCCCGGCCGCCAAGGCCGCCGGGCAGGTGGCCATCGTGGCCTGCCTCGAAGGGGCCATGCCCATCGAGGAGGACCTCGCCCTCCTGCGCACCTTCCACCGGCTCGGCATCCGCTGCATCGGGCTCACCTGGAACCACCGCAACGCCCTCGGCGACGGCATCGGCGCGGCGACCGCGAGCGGCCTGACCCAGTTCGGCGTCGCCGCGGTCAGGGAGATGCAGCGCCTGGGCATCACGGTCGATGTCTCGCACCTCAACGACGCCGGCACGTGCCACGTGCTCGACGTCGCCACGAGGCCAGTCGTCGCCTCGCACTCGAACGCGTATGCGCTCTGCGCGCACCCGCGCAACCTGAAGGACGACCTGATCCGCGGTATCGCCGCCAGCGGCGGGCTGATCGGCGTCCACGCGCTGCAGATGCTCGTTACGTCGAGTCCGCCGCCGACGCTCGACCAGCTCCTCGACCACGTCGACTATCTGGTGCGGCTGGCCGGCGCGGACCACGTGGCCATCGGCCCCGACCTGATGGAAACCTGGCCTGTGGACCTCTACCTGCGCACGAGCATGCGCGGGATGGAGTACGTCTACCCGCCAGAGTTCGACACGCTGGGCAAGCTGCCGAACATCACCCGCGGGCTGGTGCAGCGCGGCTACGGCGATGAGGACATCGCCAAGATCCTCGGCGGCAACTGGCTGCGCGTCTTCGAGCAGACCTGGGCCTAGGGCAGGCGACTGCTAGGCATCGCCCGCGCTGAAGTAGGCGCGATGGATGTGCGCCTCGTGCTCGCGGGCGAAGGCGAACAGCGCGCGGTTGCGCTCGGTCAGGCGCTCGGCCAGCCGCCGCGCTTCGGCCAGGATGGCCGGCTCGTCCACGGTGGCGACGCGCCCGCCCTGCACCACCATCTCACCATTGACGACGACTGTCTCGACCGCCGCGCCACGCTCGCAGTAGACGAGCTGGTCGACGAGGTCGTTCAGGGGCGTCAGTGCCGGCGAGTCCGCCCCGAGGATCACGAGGTCGGCGCGCCGGCCCACAGCCAGGGCGCCGACCCCGCCGGCGAGCTGGGCCACCGTCGCGCCGCCGTGCGTCGCCAGCCGCAGCACGTCGCGCGGCCGCAGCCACTGCGCGTAGTCGGTCGTGTGGACGGTGTGCAGCGCAGCGGCGAGGCGCATGGCCTCGAACATCGCGTGATTGCCACCGGAGTAGCCGTCGGTGCCCAGCCCGACGGGGATGCCGGCGCGCAGGTATGCGGGCACGGGGGCGATGCCGCTGCCCAGGTTCAGGTTGCTCATCGGGTTGTGGGCGATGGCCGCGCCGGTACGCGCGACGGTGGCGATGTCGTCGGGCGTGAGCCAGACGGCGTGCGCCAGCGAGACGCGCGGGGAGAGAAAGCCGAGCCGGGCGAGGTACGCCACGACCGACCCGCCGTAGAGCCGCTGCGACACCACCGGCTGGATGCGCGTCTCCAGCAGGTGCGTCTGGATACCGAGATCCAGCTCGGCGGCGAGGTCGCGGCAGCCGGCGAGCAGCGCGTCGCTACAGCGGTGCGGCGCCGATGGCCCGACCATCGCCGTGATGCGGCCCGCGGCGCCGTGCCAGCGGCGGGCGAACTCGCGGCAGAGCGCCAGGCCGTCCTCGGCGCTCGGCGCTCGGTTGCCCTCGACCCACGCGCGGGTGGCCGCGGGCAGGGCCGCGCCGCCGTCCGGCAGGTCGACAGTCGCCGGGCGGTCGGCGACCATCGGCGCGATGACGGCGCGGACGCCCACGTCGCGGTAGGCTCGCGCCACGGCGTCGAGCCCCTCGAGGCCCAGCGGGACCATGAGCACGAGGGTGGTCGTCCCGGTGCGCAACGCCTCGATAGCTCCGAGCATGGCCGTGACGTAGCAGTCCTCGGGTGTCCAGTCAGCCCCGCCGGCGATGCGGTAGAGCATCCAGGCCTCGACCGGCAGGTAGCGCACGCGTCCCTTCAGAGGCAGGTTGTGGACGTGGGTGTGGGCGTTGACGAAGCCGGGCAGCACGATCTTGCCAGCGGCGTCGAGCTCCGTATCGCCCGGCCCCGGCGGTGGCAGCGGCTGGCCACGCGGCGCCAGCCTGGCGATGCGGCCACCCTCGACGACCAGATCGACCTCGCGGGGCACGAAGTGCCCCTGCTCCTCCGTCAGGACGAGGCCGTTGCAGATGTACAGCATGACTATCCTCTAAAGCTGCGCGAGGCCGTAGACCTCACATGCTGCCGCCGGGCTGACGACGCCGCTGCGCACGTCGGCGCATACCAGCGCCGGGTCGCGCTGGCGGGGATCGCCGTAGCCGCCGCCGCCGGCGTAGCGCAGGGCGACGACGTCGCCCGGCTGCAGCACCGCGCGGCCCTTGCGCGGCAGGTTCGCCTGCCGACTCACGAGCTGCACGTCCACGCACGCCCCGGGCCGTCCACCGCGCAGGCCGCGCGCCGGGTGCCGCCCGCGGTCGGAGAGGACCGACAGCGTGACCGGCTGGTCTCCGCTCACCTGGACGATGATCTCCTGCCCGTACCCGCCGCGCCAGGTGCCGGGGCCGCCGGAGTCGGGGCGGACCTGCTTGGCCCAGACGGTCAGTGGGGTCAGGCTCTCCATCACCTCGATGGAGGCGCACGCGCTGTTGGTCGGGAAGGGCGTGCAGGGTAGGCCGTCGGCCGTGGGCCGCGCGCCCATACCGCCATTGGCGAAGAGGGTGAACTGGAAGCGCTCTCCGTGCCGCCCGACACCGCTGAAGACCGTCCGGAAGGCCGGCGCACTGCCGGAGTCGGCGATGACGCGCTCGGGCAGGGCCTGGAACAGCGCCTCGAGGATCGCGCTGCTCAGCACCTGGCCCACGAGGTGCCGCGCGTTGACCGGCGCAGGGAAGCGCGGATTGACCAGGCAGCCCTCCGGCGCGACGACCTGGATAGGCCGGTACGCGCCCTCGTTCTTGGGCGTCTCCGGGTCGAGCACGCACTTCACCGGGTAGATGCTATAGGCGCGCGTGAACACGAGCACGCAGTTGAGGCCGCGGTCCACCTGCGGCGAGGTGCCGGCGTAGTCGATGCACAGCTCGTCGTCGTGCACGGTGACCGCGCAGGCGATGCGCAGCGGCTCGTCGTAGCCGTCGAGCTGCACGGCCGAGCGATACGTGCCGTCGGGCAGCGCGCGAATCGCGGCGCGCATCGCCGCCTCGGCCCGCGCCTGGAGGGCTACGCTCAGCGCGCGCAGGTCGCGGATATCGCGGTCCTCGAGCATCTCGATCAGCCGCCGCGTCAGCACCTCGCCGGCGGCGACCTGCGCGTGCAGGTCGCCGATCGCCTGGTCGGGCACGCGCGAGTTGGCGCGGTACAGCTCGATCAGGTCGCGGTTGAGCGCGCCCGCTCGGTACAGCCACAGCGGCGGGATGCCCAGGCCTTCCTCGAAGACCTCACGACAGTCCGCTGACCACAGCGCGCCGCCGATGTCGGGCGAGTGCGCGATACTGCCGGCGAAGCCCACTAGCTCGCCGCGGTGGAAGATAGGCATGGCCATGGTGATGTCCGGGCGGTGGCCGGTGGCCAGCCAGGGATCGTTCGTGACGACGACGTCGCCTGGCTGCCAGATGTCGGGTGGGAAGCGCCGCAGGAGGTGCTTCACCGTGTGCGGCAGGCAGCCGACGAACGAGGGGATGCTAAGGTGGCTCTCGGCCAGCGTGTCGCCCTCAGCGTCGAGGAGCACGCAAGCGAAATCGTTCGACTCGCGGACGATGGTCGAGAACGACGTGCGCACCAGCGTCGCGGCGGCCTCGTCGGCGCTGGCCGTCAGCCCATTCCAGAGGATCTCCAGCGTCGCGGCATCGTACACCGTAGCCGGGATCACCCTGCCTCTCCGCGCCGGGACAGCACACGAGCCCGCGGCCTCATGCTAGACCGCATCGCGGCCCGCCGGGCGCGTCGGCGGCAGCCCATACAGCTCCGACGCGTTGTCGCGTAAGATGCGCCGGCGCACGCGCTCGGGCAGCCCTCGGAAGAGGTCGCTCGGGCGGTAGTCGCCGTCCCAGTGCGGGTAGTCGGTGGCGAACATCAGCAGGTGCTCGCCATCCAGCCACTCCAGCACACGCGCTAGGTGCTCGGCCTGCTGGGGCTCCTCGACCGGCTGCGTTGTAACGCGTAGGTGCTCGCGCACGTACTCCGAGGGGCGGCGGCGCAAGCCGGGCACCTCGGCCCGTAGCTCGCGCCAGTGCTTGTCCAAGCGCCAGAGCAGCGGCACGAGCCAGCTCACGCCACCTTCCATGAAGACGACCTTCAGCGCTGGGAACTTCTCGAAGACGCCCTCGCACAGCAGGCTGATCAGGTGCGTGGCGTAAAGTTCGGGATAGAACTGGTGGTACTCGAAAAAGTAGGAGACGAAGCCTACGGGTGTCAGCAGGGCCATGCTTGGTGTCTGGTTGACGTGCGTGGCCAGTGGCAGGTTGTGGCGCACGGCCGCCTCGTAAATGGGATGGAACTGCGCCTGCCCGAAGGGCACACGTACATGGGGCACCAGCATGACTTGCACGAAGTGGGGATGCCCGGCCCAGCGCTCGATCTCGCGCACGGCGAGCTCAGCGTCATTCGGGCCGACACGAATCGCGGCCTTGTACCGGCCGTGCGGATTGTACTTCGACAGCCAGGTCTCCGCCAGCCAGATGTTCACCGTTGCGGCTAGGACCGCTTCGTGCTCCGGGTTGGCCAGCGGGCGGTCGCCGCGTGGGACGAGGATGCCATAGTCGACACCGGCCTCGTCAAAGAGTTGCCTGGCAGTGAAGTCCGGGTCCGAGCAGGGCGGCCCACCGCTCGGCGGATACGCATCGGCCCGCTGCGAGGTGCCCGGCGGGAAATAGAGCGGCCCGGCGATCAGCGACGCGGCTCGACCCAGCACCGCCGGTGGCCAGTCCCGGCTGCGCCACGGCTCGGGCAGGTACAAGCGCAGCTCATCGTTCGATCGTGGCGCCGGGTGAACGTCGACGTCCACGACGCTGACCTCGACCTCCCCCGGCGTACGCTCGTCGACCGCACGCACAGCCGCAGTCATCGTAGCCCTCCCCTGAACGTAGCCTGCGGGGCTGCCCCACCCCGCCCCAAGAAGGATTGCCAAAGGTCGCCTGAGGCGACCTTTGGATTCCCCCTTTCATCCCTAGTCGATCGGCTTGCCCGCGTCCTGGATCTTGATGCCCTGCTCCTGGACGTACTTGGCCGCGCCCTTGTGGAAGGGGTTGGTGATGTTCGCCGCGGCGTTGACGGCGATCTCGGCACCCGACCGGTGCGCCTTGGCGATCTCGGGCACGTTCGGGTAGGTGACCTTGAGGACCTCGTAGACGAAGTCCTCGGGCAGGTCCTTGCTCCCGTGGAACGCCACGTAGACCGACAGCGCCGGCACGTTCTGAGCGAGGATGTCCTTATAGAAGTCCTTGCTCATGTCGTTCTTGAAGAAGAACGGCAGGGCTTTGATGATCTTGTCGCGCTCCTCCTCGGATGGCCCGAAGATGAACAGCGGGTGCGTCAGGTTCACCTGGGCGATGGGCGTAAGCGGCGGTCCGCCGATGACGCCGAGCCCGGTGACCTGCTTATCCTTCACCAAGTCAGCGATCTGCGGCCAGGGCGGGCCGGTGATGATGCGCGAGGGCTTGACGCCGACGGCATCGAAGAGATCCTTGACGTAGATCGGGAGCTGCGTGCCGCCCGGGCCCGGCGAGAAGACCTTGCCGTCGAAGTCCTTGAGCGTCTTGATGTTCGACTCTTTCAGCGCGAAGAAGTGCAAGTACTGGACGAAGGTCGGCAGGACGACCCGAACCTTGTCAGTCTTCTTGCCCTGCGCCCAGCGCGTGCCGGTGAGGCCTTCGTGTATGTTGTTCATCGAGCTCAGCGCGAACGTGGCCTCGCCGCTCTGCACGCTTTGGAGGTTCGACTGCGACCCGCCGGCGGCGATCACGTTCGTCGGGATGCCCAGCTTGTCCTGAATGACCTTGGCCCAGCCCGTGGCCACGGCGTAGAAGGCCGTGCCCGGGTCGCCACCGCCGATGGTGATGCGCGTTGGCCAGCCAGCGCGCGCCGCCGGCTTGGCCGCCGGCTGCGGCGCCGGAGCCGCCGGCTTGGGCGGCTGGACGGCGGGCTTGGCCGGCTGTGCTGCTGGCGCCTGAGACGGCGCGGCCGGCTTAGCCGCCTCCTGAGCCGGCGCCGCGGCCTTAGGCGCCTCTTTCGCCGGCGCCGGCGCGGCAGCCGGCGCCGCGCAGGCCACGAGCGCCGCACCGAGCACCACTGCGCTGACGACGAGCCCCCAGCAAATGGAACGCATGCGACCTGGCAGCACGTGAGCCCCCTTTCTGTGGTGTCGCTCCAAGCGAGCGCGCCGCGCTAAAGTCGATCACAGCCCCAAGATGCGTGCCGCGTTCTCACCCAGCACTTTCCGCCGCACCTCCTCGCTGAAAGGTAGCTCCTCCTTGTACAGCCTGACGCTGGCGACCCGACCGTAGGGGTTGCCGCTGGCGAACAAGACCTTGTCCGCAATGATGGTATTGGCCGCTTGGACGTAGAACTCGCCGCCCGGCAAGCGCTCGCGAACGGAGAACTCGAAGTAGACGTTGCGGTGGCGCTGCGCCAGCGCGATGACGTCCAGCACGAACGGCCAGCAGCCGTGCGAGATGACCAGCACGAGCTCTGGGAAATCCGTGGCCACCTCGTCGAAGTGCCGCGGATGGCCGTGGTCCATCACCACCCCCGGGATCAGCGTGCCCTGGCCGGTGGTGTGGATGATGGGCAGGCCCATCTCGGCGCACTTGCCGTAGATCGGATAGAGCTTCTTGTCGCTGACCGGCACCTTGTGGCAGAAGCCGTCCAGCGACACACCCTTGAAGCCCCACTCGCCGACGCAGCGGTCGATCTCGCGCAGGGCGGCCAGGCCCTTGTGGGGGTCGACGCCGGCGAAGCCGATGAAGCGGTCTGGAAACTGGCGGACGATGTCGGCGATGTGCTCGTTCGGCACCTTAAAGCCGAACGTGGTCTCGACATCCCGCCCGCAGGCTACCCCTTTGTCGATACCGAGGTCGTCCATCGCCTCCACCAGCGCCTCGACGGTGGAGATGGCCGGTAGGCGGCCAGCGAGAAGCTGGCTGAAGGGTCCTGTGACGCCTACCTCCACGAACTCCTTCGTCGCGGGTCGGCAGCGAAAATCGATGATCACGCCCGTCCCTCCTCTGTAGGCGCACTGCGAGCAGTACGCGACTTAGCGTTGTACGTCTCGTCAATCTTCTCTCTGGTGAAAATGGCCCTGATGGACTCCCCCTTCGCGCGTCAGGAAGGGGGCCGGGGCTAGGTCCTGCCACCTCTTCGTTCTTCGCTGGGGTGCAGCAGGGAC
>JACQUS010000165.1 GCA_016210125.1 Chloroflexota bacterium
GCTGCGAGGCGCAGGTGCGCTCCAGCGTGAAGGCCATCTCGTCGACGATGGCCTGGAGGTGGTTCTTGACCAGCTCCATGGTGATGGGGTCGAGGCCACGCTCTTGCCACATGCGCCTACCACATCGGGCTAGGGGTCGGTCAGCCATGCGTTGCTGGGTCCTGTCATGCTGAGGCCGCAGGCCGAAGCATCCGCAACCGGCGCGCCTAGCCGGGGCAGCGGATTCTTCGCCTCCGCTGCGCTCCGGCTCAGAATGACAATCTCGCAGATCAGCCGTGACACAGCATTAGCGCTCGACGACGATGTTGCCCCAGGCGTCGAGGCGCGCCTGCCAGCCGGGCTGGACGATGGTCGAGGAGTCGGCCTCCTCGATGATGAGCGGCCCGGCCAGCGGCGCGGCACGCAGGTCGTCGCGCGGGTGGACGCGCGCCACGACGTGCCCGACCTGCGGGCCGAAGTAGACGCCGCGCTCGGTGCCGACGCTGGGGCCGGGCTGCGGCCGGGCGGCGCGGAAGGCGCGGCCGGGGTCGGCGGCGCGGCGCACGCGGCCGACGACGCGCACGTTGAGCACCTCGGGCAAGGCCCCGGCCGGCACGTGGCGGTAGACGTGGCCGTACTCGACCAGGAAGCGCTGGCGGAGGTCGTCCAGCTCGGCTGGCCCGAGCCGGCCCGGCGGCAGCGGCAGCAGCACCTCGCCCGAGCGCTCCTCCAGCTTGAGGCAGGCCGCCCGCTCGACGAGCACCTCGGCGTCGTAGCCGGCGGCGCGCAGCTCGTCGCGCACCTCGGCCTCCATGTCCGCCAGCGCGGCATTGAGCGCCGCCAGGGTATCGGGACGGTCGAGCGCGTCGAGCGGGCTGACGAAGCCGCGCATCAGGTGGTGCTCGACGTCGGCGATGAGCAGACCGAAGCAGCTAAAGAGGCCGGGGAAGGGCGGCACGATGACGCGGCGCATGCTCAGCGAGGCCGCCAGGCCGACGGCCTGCACCGGCCCGCTACCGCCGAAGGCTAGCATGTCGACGTGGCGGATATCCTTGCCGCGCTGCGTCGAGACAGCGCGGATGGCGGCCATCATGTTCGAGTTGGCGATGACGTGGATGCCGTAGGCCGTCTCCTCGACGCTCTTGTCGAGGCGCTCGGCCAGGCGGGCCACGGCAGCGTGCGCCTTGTCGGGGTCGATGGCGAACGTGCCGCCGGCCAGGGCGTGGGGGTTGATGTAGCCCAGGACGACGTTGGCGTCGGTCAGCGTGGCCTCGGCGCCGCCCTGGCCGTAGCAGGCCGGGCCGGGCATGGCCCCGGCGCTGTGCGGGCCGACGTGCAGCAGCCCGGCGCGGTCGACCCAGGCGATGCTGCCGCCGCCAGCGCCGACCTCGGCCAGGTCGATGATCGGGCAGCGGATGGCGTAGCCGCCACCCTTCTGCAGGCGGCTGGCGACGCTCAGCGGCGCGCCGATCTCCATCTCTGAGGCCCAGGCCAGCTCGCCGTCGGCGACGAACGAGGCCTTGGTCGTCGTCCCGCCCATGTCCACGGCGATGAGCTGGCCGTAGCCGCAGTCGCGGGCGAGCTGCCGCGCTGCGACGCAGCCGGCCGCCGGGCCGGACTCGATGCTCAGGAAGGGCTTGCGCACGGCGAAGGTGTGCAGGAAGAGCCCGCCGTTGGACTGGGCGACGAAGAGCGGCGCGTGCGAGCCGACGTCGTCCAGCCGGCGGCGCAGTGTGCCGAGGTAGCGCTCCATGATCGGCGCGAGGTACGCGTTGGCCACCGCCGTGCTCGTGCGCTCGTACTCGCCCATCTCCGGCAGCAGGCGCGAGGAGACAGTGACCGAGCACCCCGGCGCCAGGGCGGCCACCTGCGCGGCCAGCCACTCCTCGTGCGCTGGGTTGGCGTAGGCGTTGATGAGCGCGACGGCGATGGACTGCACCCCGGCGGCGACGAGCGCGCGGATGGCCGCGGCGGCCTCGGCCGCGTCGGGCGGGGTGACGACGCCGCCATCGCTAGCGATGCGCTCGGTGACCTCCATGCGCAGCTCGCGCGGCACCAGCGGCTCGGGCTTCTCCCACTGGACGTTGTAGGGCTCGGGGAAGCGGATGCGGCGGATCTCCAGCACGTCGCGGAAGCCCTTGGTGGTGATGAGGCCCGTCGCGGCCCCGCGGCGCTCGAGCACGGCGTTGGTGCCCAGCGTCGTGCCGTGGCAGACCTCGCGGGTGCGCTCGGCCGGCACACCGGCGCTAGCCAGCAGCCGCTCCATGCCGCGGGCGATGGCCCGGCTGTAGTCGTCGGGCGTGGAGAGCACCTTGTGGGTGATGAGCGTGCCGTCGGCGAAGCTGACGACGAGGTCGGTGAACGTGCCGCCGATGTCGGCGGCCACGACGCACGCCGTCGCCGGGTCAACCATCGTTCATCTGCTCCTCCCTATGCTCCTACGGGCGCGGGCCGGGCAGGCAGCGGAAGCCCTGCTCGGCGAAATGGGCGTCGAAGGCAAATGCCCTCTGGATGCCGACCTGACGCATCACGATAAAGCTCACGCAGTCCACGAGGCTCAACTGCCGGCGTCCGGCGACCATGACGGCCTCCATGCCAGCCTCGTGGACCGTCTTCGTAACCCACACCACGTCAAGCAGAGGATAGACCTCTGCGCAGAAGAGCCGCAGTGCTTCGAGGCCCAAGCGGCGCTGCAGGAGCGCGCACGTCTCGGTAAGGGCGTAGTTCGAGCAGACGAGCGACCTCCCAGCCTCGACGAGCCACTCCCACGCCGCCGTGGCGTCGCGGTGCTGGCGATCGGCGGTATCCATGACGGCGAGGAACGCCGACGTGTCAACATAGACCGCCTCGCCCGCCATTACCCCTCGTCCTCGGCGAAGTAGTCGTCGTGGCGCTCGGCGAGGTCGCCGAGGCCTGAGGAGAAGCGCCCGACGATGCTGAGCAGCCGCTCGGCGCGATGGCGCTGGCGCTCAGCCTCGTCCTCGGTGATGAAGTGGTCGACGGCCCGCCGCACCACCTCGGCCACCGACGAGCCGTCGCGACGGGCCAGCGCGCGCAGGCGGGCGAGCTGCTCCTCGGTGAGCTGGACCTGCGTCCGCAGCATGGTGATCCTCCGCCCTCTGCCGGCCATCTGCCGCTAGTGCCAGCATAGCATGCTGTCTGCGCCGACAGATGGCCGGGCGGCCGCGGCCGGCGCTACGGCTCGACCACGCGCTCGACGGCACCGCGGCAGACGTTCCAGGCCGGCAGCCAGGCGCTGTGCCGCCCGTCGCCGCCGGCGACGACGAGGATGATGTCGTCCGCGCTGCTGACGACGGGCACGGTGGCCCGCGGGTCGTCGCGGTCGATCCACACCGGCCACTCGTTCGAGGCGTAGAGGCCGCGGCCGACCACGTCGCGCACTGGCAGCCGCGCGTGCTCGTGCAGATAGTGGCGCACGTCGCGCCGCGAGAAGCCGGCGCGGGCGATCTCCGTGGCGTGCTCGGGGCAGAGCGCGACGATGACCGGGATGCCGTTGGCCACCTGCGTGTAGATCGCCGCGCCGACAACGCGCATCCCTCCGGCCAGCGTCTGGAGAATGCCCAGGCCGGTCTCCTGCGCGCCCTCGGTGACGGGGTAGATGCCGCGCACGGCGACGACGGTCACCGTGCTGGCGTCGGCCGGGTAGCCGCGCTCGACGTGCAGCGGCTCCCAGGGCGAGCGCTCCTCGCTCTCGGCGAAGCAGAGGGACATCTTGCCCGGCCAGGCCTGGGTCGACTTCTCCATCCCGCCGGGTTTGGCCCCGCCCAGGTTGCGCATGACCAGCCGCAGCGCGCGGCCGATGGTGGCGTTGGGCCGCACGTTGCCACCGAAGCAGGCCGTGCCGCTGTTGATGCCGAGCTGGCGGGCGATCGGGCCGTTGACGACGATGGCTGGCGCGGCGCCGCCGGTCGTGCAGGCCGTGCTGCCAACGTGGAACTGCGGCTGGAGAACAGCCTTGACGGCCGCCAGGACGACCGCGAAGTACTCCGGGCGGCAGCCGGCCATGACCGCGTTGGTGGCCACCTTCTCGGCCGTCACCGTGCCGTTCAGCGGCTGCATGCGCCCCAGGACATGGCTCGCCGGGTAGGGCGAGCAGGCCAGCATCGCCGCGACCAGGTCCTCGGTCGGCGGGATGACCGGCAGGCCGTCGGTCCAGCCGCGCTGGTCGAACAGCTCGTTCACCGCCGCGACGTCGGCCGGCACCTCGTGGCGCCGCGCGCGGCCCTCGGCCGGGCCGGCCGGCGCGCTCACGAGCCGCGCACCAGCGCCGCGGCCACCTGGTCGACCAGCCGCTCGGCCATGGCGCGCATCTCGGCCGGCGTGCGGCTGGCGATGGGGTGCTCGGCGGCGACGACCGGGTGGTCGGGCAGGCCGAGCACCTTGCCCCGCGCCTCGGCGGCGACGGCGAACGCCGCGGTGATGAGCGTGACCGCCGGCCGCCCGCGCGTCTCGATCTCGATGCTGTCGTGGAGACCCCACGCGATGCACGACCCTCAATCGGCCACGCCGTGGACGACGGCGTCACACGACGCCGCCAGCCGGTCGAGCGCCTCGCCCGGCATGGCCACGCTCGGGTTGGGCTTGCGATGGGCAACCAGCGCGGCGACGCCGTAGCGCTGGCGCAGGAGGTCGCCGAGCGCGGCCAGCAGCTCGTCGGCCATGCGCTTCGAGTTGTCGATGAGGCCGATCGTCGCGCCCTTGAGCGTGCGCAGTCGTGGGGCCAGCGCCTGCTGATCGACCGCGTCCTCGGCGGCCGGGTCCACGACCGTTATCGTCCGTACGTCGATCACCAGCTTGCCTCCTCGCCAGAGTCGAGTCTTCGACCGCCTGCGCCGTGCGCCGTATCCTAGCACGCGCGGTCCGGCCGCTCAACCGGCGACCGCGCCCCTCCCCCTCTCCCGTGCGCGGGAGAGGGGGACCAAGGGGGTGAGGCCGTCTCCTGCCCCCCCCCCGCGCCGCCGGGGCGCCACGGCGCATCGGGCACTCCCTCGGGAATAGCCCTCATGGGTGGAGGTGCCCTCACCGCGCAGCTCGTCTATACTGGAAGCAGGAACGTATCCCCGACGAGGTGCACGATGTCCACGGCGACCGTCTCGGCCAAGGGCTGGGTCGTCATCCCACAGGAGATCCGGCAGAAGTACGGGCTGAAGAAGGGGCGCAAGGTCCGCTTCATCGACCTCGGCGGCGTCGTGTCGATCGTCCCGGTGCCGGACGACCCCATCGCCGCCGGGCTCGGCATGTTCAAGGGTGGGCCGTCGCTCACGCAGGGGCTGCTGGAGGACCGCCGCCAGGAGCTGGAGTGGGAGGAGCGTGGCCTCCCGCCGCCGCGGCCCGAGCCGTGACTGATCTTCGGCCGGTCTATGCGCTGGACAGCTTCGCGCTGCTGGCCTTCTTCCAGCGCGAGCCGGGCGCCGAGGCCGTCGCCGATCTCCTACGCCGCGCCGCGGCCGGCGAAGTCCGCCTGCTGACCACCATCGTCAACGTGGCCGAGGTTGTCTACCGCACCATTCGGCAGCACGGCGACGAGCGCGCGCGGGACGTCCTGGCACGCATCGACGACTACGCGGTCGAGCTGGTCGACGTGGACCGGAGGCTCGCCCTGGCGGCGGCCCTGGTGAAGGGCCACCACCCCATGGCCTACGCCGACTGCCTCATCGTCGCCCTGGCCCAGCGCCTCGGCGCGACCGTCGTCACCGGCGACCCCGAGTTCCGGCGGGTCGCCCACCTCGTCGCCGTAGACTGGCTCGCGACGCGCTAGCCGGCTGCGGGACGTCCCCGCCGGCCGGCGACGTCCCGCAGCCGGCCGGTGGCCGGCCCTACGGCGCCGCACGCCGCAGCCGGCCGGCGATCTCCTCCGCCGGCACGCTGAAGCGCTCGAAGGCCTCGCGCAGGTGCTGCCGCGTGTACGGCGCGTAGATGCGCTTGGTCGTCTCCGGGCTGGCGTGCCCTAGGATGTCCTGCACCTCGGCCAACTGCGCGCCGCGATTCAACATAAGCCTGGCCTTCAGGTGCCGCAGGTGGTGCGTCGTCACCGCGACGCCGGCCAGCCGGCCGTAGCGCTTGACCACCGCCCAGACCGACTGCGGCGCGAGCCGCCAGCCCTCGCCGCGCGGCCCCGGCCGGCCGCGGCCGTCGTCGTGGCGGATGAACAGCGGCCGGTAGCCGTCGGCGCGGGCCTCGAGATACGCGCGGATGGCCGCCAGCGCCGGCTGATCGAAGAACACCACGCGCTCCTTGCCGCCCTTGCCCGTGATCAGGCCCTCAGGCACGCGGCCGTCCTGGATGTCGCCGCGGTCGAGGCGCGCGACCTCCGCGCGGCGCATGCCGGTGGCCCACAGCGTGCGCAGCAGGGCGCGGTCGCGCAGCAGCACCAGGCGCTCCTGGGCGTGGCGCGCGTCGGCCGAAGGCAGGGCGAGCGCATCGACATAAGTGACGATGAGCGCCACAGCGTCGTCCACCCGCGGGGTCTGGTAGGGCACGCGGCCGATGAGCTCGCGCAGGTCGTCCTTCATGCGCTCGTAGGAGAGGGCCGGGTGCAGCCAGCGCCGGCGGTCGAGGAAGCGGAAGAAGGCGCGCACCGCGGCGACGTAGGCCACCGCGGTGCGGCGGCGCTGCGGCCGGTAGGTCTTGAGCAGCCAGGTGTAGAAGCGCTCCAGCACGTCGGCCGGCAGGTCGCCGGTCGGCGCCGCGGCCGGGTCGATGCCGGCCGTGGGCAGGAACTCGGCGAAGCGGCGCAGCGCCGAGAGGTAGTTGGTCGCCGTGCGCGGCGACTTGGCCAGCAGCGCCTCGCGGAAGGCCTCGACGGCCGCCGGGAGGGTGGGGCAGGGAGCGGCCATCAGCGCCGCAGCATTGTGCTAGATATTATGTGCCTAATCGTGAGCAGAGCGCTGTGTAACATGTTACACACCCTGACCGCCCAGCCGCCCACGCAGCGCCCCGGCCCAGGCCAGCAACTCGTCCAGCGCCGCGGCCAGCGCCGCGCGCTCGGCCGGCGCCGCGGGGATCGCGACCTCGAGCTGCACGAGCTGGCGCGCCAGCGCTACGGCGCGCTGCGCCTCGCCGCGCCGCCGCCGCGCGCCGCCCGCCTGCCCGGCCAGCACCTCGGCGACGGCCTGCGCCACGACGGCCCCCGGCGGCCGGCCATCGCCGGTGGGCGACGCGCCGCTTTCTGTCAATCCCACGCCCGCCGCGGCCGGCCCATCCGCTCGCCGCGTCGCTTCTTCGATCGTGTGGCCGGCCGCGGCCCAGCCCAGCCCCGACCCCAAGGGATACGCCGCAGAGGGGACGGTCGTCCCCTCTGCACGCCCCTCCGCCGCGGCATCCGGCGCTCCGGACGGCGCCGCAGCCAGCCCTGCCGGCGCGGCAGGCCCTGCGGCCGGCCCGTCGGCGGCCGGTGCCGCAGCCTCCATCAGCCGGCGCACCCGCTGGACCACCGCGCGCGTCTGCTCGTGCGTCAGCGCGTGCGCGGCCACCGCCGCGGCGACGGCCTCCTGCGCCGGCTCGACGAGCGGCATGAGATAGAGCCCGTGCCGGCCCGTCAAGCGGCCGCTGGTTATGTCGCGCTGCACACCCGGCGCCAGGCGGTTCTTCGTCCGCAGGATCTGGTGGATGCGCCCGCGCGACAGGCCCAGCCGCGTGGCCAGGTCCTCCCAGGTCAGCCCCAGCAGGCCCTTGAGCCGCTCGTAGGCGAATGCCCGCTCGACGTCGGAGTAGTCCTGGCGCTGCTCGTTCTCGTAGACCTGCTGCACGGAGCGGTCGAGCGCGCTAGGGTTACGGATAATGGCCGGGATGGCTGCGAGGTCGCGCCGCCCCGGCGCCAGGCTGGGGTCGGCGGCGTGCATCTCGCCGGCCATGAGCGCCGCCCGCCAGCGCCGCTCGCCCGAGATGATGCGGAAGCGCTCGCGCTCCGGCAGCCACTCGACGACGATGGGCTGGAGCACGCCTTGCATCAGGATGCTCTGCGCCAGCTCGCGCAGCCCCTCCTCGTCGAAGTGCTTGCGCGGCTGCTCGGCGTCCGGCTCGATGAGCGCCAGCCGGATCTCCTTGGCCAGCTCCAGGTCGGCGACGCCGTCGTCGACCGTCTTGTGCAGGACGGCGCGCGCCGTCGCGCCGATCTGGACCGCCTCGGCGACGCCGCCGAAGTCAAGCTGCCTACGCCGTGCCACCGCTCTGCTCCGCGCGGGCGATGACCTCTTCCGCCAGGCGGCGGTACTGCTCGGCGATCGCCGAGCGCGGCTGGTAGAAGACGACCGGCCGGCGCGCGCGCTTGGCGTCGGGCACGATCACCGATGAGCTAATGGCCGTCTGGAAGACCGCCTCGCCGTACTTGCCGCGTAGGAAGGCCTCGGCCTGCTGGGCGTAGACCGTGTTCGGCTTGACGTCGTTGACCAGGATGCCCAGCAGCCGCAGGCCGTAGTTGATCTCCTTACGGATGAAGCGCATGTGCTCCAGCGTCTCGACCATGGCGTCGAGGCTGTCGGTGCCGAGGTCCACCGGCACGAGCACCTCGCGCGCGGCGACCAGCGCGTTGCCCATGAGAAAGCCGAGCGAGGGCGCGCAGTCGACGATGACGACATCGTAGCCGGCCGGCGGGTGCTCGCGCAGCGCGGCGCGCAGCCGCAGCTCGCGGCCGAACTTGCCGGCCAGCCCCAGCTCGACCTCGCGCAGCCGCTCGTCGGCCGGGATGACGTGCACCTGGGGCACGGCCGTCGGGCAGATGACCTGGCCCAGGGGCACGTGCTCGCTCGCCAGCGCATCCGAGAGCGAGAGGCCGTCGGGCAGGGCCGCGCCGAAGCCGCGCGTCAGCGCCGCCTGCGGGTCGAGGTCGATCAGCAGGACGGCCAGCCCGCGCTCGGCGAAGGCCCCGGCCAGGTTGAAGGCCGTGGTGGTCTTGCCGCAGCCCCCTTTGTGGTTCGCCACGGCGATGATGCGCTGCATAGCCCCCTCTCCGGCCGCGGCCACGCCGGCGCCAGCGCGCCCCCTCGACACACCGTCACCACACCGTCTCTCCTGCCACCATGGCCAGTCCGGCCAAGCGGTGTCAAGGGGCGCAGCCCCGCCGCGGATGTCAGCTCTATGGCAAAATCCTAGGCAACATCCTGCCGCCGGCGCACCGCCTCCACACCCGCACCATCCGCCCGCGGCGCCCGGCCCATGCCGCCGCCCACCGGCCCCCGACGGCCCCACACCCTCCCATCCAGCGCCATGCTAGCGCTATAGCGCGGCTCTACCGGCGGTCGGCCCAGCCCCGATCGGGCGACCTGGCCCCGCTGCCGCGCCCTCCCTCTCTCCCGCGCGCGAGAGAGAGGGGCCGAGGGCGTGAGACTCATCCCCCGCGGCGCGGCCTCTTTTCATCTCCGCCGGTGCGCCGCGGCGCAGCGCCCACGGCCCTAAGACGAGGCCTCACCGGCGCAGGCGCGCCCGTCGCCGCCACCTCTCACAAGGGGAGGTATTTTCCCGGAGCGTGTGGCACTCGTTCCGTAGGGGCGGGGCTTGTCCCCGCCCGAACTCCTACCCCAGCGGGCGGCGACAAGCGCCGTCCCTACATGGACGGCGCCTATCCCCATGGACGGTGCCTATCCCCGCGGTACGGCCCCGTTGGACATTCATCCTTATGCAAGACCGCAGATCGTGCATGTACCTACC